>JBGAVQ010000110.1:0-17287 GCA_044228045.1 Spirosomataceae bacterium | reverse complement strand
CAGTTCGCTACCCAAATTACAACTTCCCAACCCGTACTCATACAAGGACTCTACCTGATCGTCAGGCATTTTTTTATTGGTTTTTAAATCAATTTCGTGTTTGAGTGGAAAGGTATTTTTGATGGCAATGGGTACGTTCAAGATAGCCTCCAAACATAGTTCGGTCAAGCGAAAGTTACCAACAATATGGTTGGCAATGGGTAGCAGATAAATCATGCTACACACCTGCCACGGGTTCAGAAACGATGGAATTTCCCAAAATTGCTGAAATATTTCTTGTTTAAGGATGTTTTCGGGTGTTACAAAATACTTTTGCTCTTCAAATTCGAGTGCTACCCGTACTCGATAGATTTCTTGCTCAATCGGTAAAAAAAACTTGCGGGCTGCCTTTTGGCGTTCTCGCTGTGCCAGAATCTCCTTGATAACAGTTTCCTTATCTTTTTCTTTTTGCCCAATCTGCATGGGTTGGTGAAACAGTCCCTCGGGCAAGGCATCGTAAAGTCCTTCACGGTTGATTTCAAGCACTACTCGCTCGCCCTTGTGGTAGTCATATTCGGTGAGCTGCACTTCGTCAATATCTCGATGAAAATTACGTTTGAAGAGCCCCTTAGGTATCACAACCAGGTCTTCCATAGGCATTCCTTTGGCTACTAAGTCGGCCAAAATGATTTCGACCCGTGCATCTACTGGCAGTCTGGTAAGATATTCAGCAACTTTTTGAACAGAATACATGAAGTAGTAGTGTGTATTTTGGGTGTACTATCGTATTGAAATCCAGCAAGTTAATACTCTTTAATTTTGTGTAAATGCTATTCTGTAGCGGCTTAATTCCCAATTACAATATAGTAAGGTAGATTCATGGCCGAGCGTGATTCGAGCGAAACCCGTAGCATACCGGCTGTGTTTTCCCATTCTTCTATGTTAAAATCACGGGTCGAAACAGGTACTAATTCTATCAGAATACAACGAATTACGCCTGCGTCGGGTGAATGGCTGGTCATAAAGTTTTTACTGACCCTAATTTCTCTAATTTTTTCACCAGCCATAGCCCAGCAAGCCGCCTTGATGTCTTCGAGGGTGACAAGCCGCCCACGAGTAAGCAAATTTTGCTTAAACTGATTGATTTTGTCCGTTTCACGCAGGCGATCTGCTCCGCCAAAGGTATTAGTCAGCAGATACACTTCGTCTTTTTGCAAAAAGGTATCAGAATAGGGCAATATTGGTCCTGCTGGAATCCGATTTGCCATTTCGCCATCACATGTCCAAAACTCAATGTACAGGTTATCATCATCGCTTTGTGGCTTAATTACCACAAACGGAATAGGGGCTTTTTGGGTAGCTGCCAATTGACTCAACTGTAGCTTTTGCTCAATGTTGGCAATGTGCTGATTGATTTGCAGAATGGTTTCAGCCAAAAAACCCGTATCCATCGCCGAAAAAGCCTTACTTTCGTCGTGAAGCATTTCTAATACATAATAGAGTAGTTCTTTGGCGTTTCGGTTATCAAAGCGACTCACCCCTTGTTGCCGCAGGGTATAGGTATTGGTTTCTAACTTATCTAAGGCAATAAAAGGCGTAAATTTGTAGGTAGTGCTGCGGTCGTCGGTAATGCTCTTTACGGCCAAAAACGGCTCTTCTGACTCTAATGGAATAATATTGAGGTTTTCTTGTGGGCTATAAGTCAGCTTGTTGAGTTTTCGGTTCATGACCGGAAAACTATTGATGGTACACCCGAGGTTTCTAAAAGCATTGATATCCAATTCGTGCGGAAAACGGATTTCAAGCCAAACCAAGTGGTCTTTCATCTGTTGCGCTACCTCATTGCCAAAATACCGAACAAACGCCTCGGGGTGTGTTTTTCTTTGATAGTCCTTAAATTTCAAATCCCGATTTCGTTGGATGGTTACAAAGAACTTCTCGTAATACAATTTTAGCTGAACTTCTATTTTCCGCAACGAATCGTACTCATTTTCTAAGCTCATGAGTTCGGGATATTCTGGAAAAAGTCCTACTTGGGTTTCTAACTTAATGTTGTCCAAAAACCATTCAGCTCTATTGAGTGTGTCGTAAAAAATATCCTTTTTGGGTTCGGTAAGCCAATCAAAAAAGAAAGAAAGTCCTTCCAGTCCTTCTATGGCATTGTTTAGCTCCAAGCCCAGCCAGAGTGAGCGGTGTTCTTCGGGTTCTTGATTACGCTGGCTTCGGGCACTTAGTGGTACTTTAAAATTGCTTTTGTCAATTTTGAATAAACCCTGGCTGCTGCCAAGAAACCGCACCCTTCCATCAAAAATTCGGAACGGGTAAATGGGTGAAAAGTAGATTTCGTTGTTGTAATAATCGGTATTGATACCCATGCCCACAGGTTTTTTGTAATAAAACTGCTCATGGGGCATAATGATGGTAAACGGGTCAATGGAGCGAGTCTGCAAGATGGCATGAGCAGGCCGCATGATGTCGGCAACTTCGGGATTCATCAAACTCGCCAAGCGTTCTAATACCCTAAACCGAGTGTTTTCAACCTCATCGGCAATTTTCTCAAACTCTACCGAACAAGCCTCCAGCAGCATAGTAACTAAGGGATCAAAGGCATCAATTTCGTTTTCTTGATAGCCCCAAAATTCTGCTGCACGCCTTACCATGCGGCTCTTAATTTCTTCTTTCCGAAAATCGTGAAAATCTATGTGGCTTGCCATGTGTTTTAGAGAAAAGAGGCGTAAAGTCTTGTGAATATTGTCAATTGATTGCTTATGCTGCTTGGTATAGTAAACTTATAGCCAACCCACTGTAAGGGTGTAAAAAGTTAATCTGGCGAAATAGGGGCAATAAAGAGGTACTCAGTAAAGCTAAATTCTTGATTAGTAATAGAAATGGTAGCATCTACCTGCACCCAAAGCCGTTTTCTGATTTTTTTACTCACTTTTCGAGACACTTTGTAGTCTTCTATAAAATCTTCAATCTCTACTCGTACCCTCACATTGCTCAAACGAGGTTCGCTTCGCCGAATGGTTTCTTCATAAGAAAGTTTGACTGATTCTTTCCACTTAAACTTGTTTTCTTTGGGGTCTGGTACCATTTTGAAATCGAACTCCCACAAGCTGCACCCGTAGTCTGGATTAAAGCGTGACTCTCCAAAATGCGACGACAGCATAATATGCAGATGCTGGGCAATAGAATCGTTGAGCTGGCAACGGGTGTGTTGCCGTTTTTCTAATAGCTGGTCAAATCTTAACGGCAGGGTATAGTATTCTTTTTTCATGGGTCAAATTACCTTTAAGAATGTGGCGAATTATCCGTTTGATTGATAACTTTGTAAATAATCGTCCCATTTTTTTTCACAAGTTAGAAAAAAATCTAAATTTGAGAAACAAAAATTTACCCCTTACTCATGTTATTTACTCCGTTTAATCCACGAGCCCCAAAAACGACCGATGTGAAGTCCATTGCTGGCAAAATCCAGTCGGAAATCATGTCAAAAGGGTGGTTTAAGCCTACTATGCTGTACTTGGTAGGTGTGATGCTGGTGTTTGCCCTCATTGGCTTTGGGGCATCCTATCTTTCGGAGCAAGCACCGTTTTGGGTCTATGTTGGAGCTTGCGTTGTGTTTTTGCTGGTTGGTTTTATTCATATTTCTCTTTTGTATGGCGTGTTAGAGTGGCTCGATCGTGAAACTTTCTGGAAAGGTTTTCTGATGACTATTTTCTATTGGTTGGCCGGAATGTTGGCCATTTACCTTATCAAGAAAGTGCCATATATCCGTACTGATCCTCGAACTTTTTTTTCGGCTACTATTTGGGTGCTAATCCCTTATACCTTAGGATGGTCTTATATATTCTGGAAAGACATCCCTTACAAACTCTACAAAGCATGGTACTACCCACTTAATCAGCCCGAACCCGACACTGACCTTATTGACTTATCTCAGATTTTGGTCATTCAGTTTGAGTTTCCTAAAGTATCTGGCGACACTCGCTACACCAACTTTACGGCAAAAGCCCCCGTCAATATGTCGTTGGGACAGTTGTTTTTTGTGTTTGTGAACGAATACAACTATCGCAACAAAGACAAACCTCTTCAATATTTAGATGATTTTGGTAGCCCTCACGGCTGGGTGTTTCATCGTAAAGTACCGTGGTGGAAAAAGAAAAATTTCTTTGATCCAGACCTCACATTCAGAGAAAACTTTGTGCTCAACAACGATGTAATCGTAGCAACTCGCACACACACTGTTCAGTAAAATATGGTAAAGAACGGGGAGAAGAAGTGATTTTTTGGAATCTCGTTTTATGGCACTAATAACGACGAGTCGCCGTAGCTCAAAAAGCGATAGTTATTTTGTAGGGCTTCGGCATAGATGCGTTTCCAGTCGTTGCCTACCAAAGCGGCAACCAGCAGCATGAGTGTAGAGCCAGGCTGATGATAGTTGGTAATTAGCCCTTTACAGAGTTTGAATTGGTAGCCAGGCAGAATCATGATTTCTGTTTCGCCAACTATTTCGGTCAAGTTTTGGACTTGCATCAATGCTAAAATCGCTTCTAATGCCTCTTTGGGCGATGGCAAAGCGTTGCTGTCATGTTGATACGGAAATAGTTTTTCTACAAAAAAACTTCCCATTTCTGTCTTACCCTCGTTGGCTTCTGGCTGGGCTGTATCCTGCTTTCGACCGCCTACTTCCGACTCCCTACTTCTGATTTCCCGTACTCCCATCCAGTACAAACTCTCTAATGCTCGCATTGAAGTGGTACCAACAGCTACTATATGCTGAACTTTTGCCAAGAGCTGTATTATGTTTGATTTGCTAAATACAACTTGTTCGCTGTGCATGGTATGTTCCACTGCGTTTTGAACCTTTACGGGCTGAAACGTTCCTGCTCCTACGTGCAGGGTTAAGAATTCTTGGTCAATGCCTTGGTTAGTAAGCTGTTGTAGAATTCGACTGGTGAAGTGTAGGCCCGCAGTGGGGGCAGCAACAGCTCCGTTTTTCTGAGAATAAACGGTTTGATAGGTCTGAACATCGGCCTCGGTAGCCATTCGCTTGAGGTAAGGAGGCAAGGGGATTTGTCCTGCTGCTTTTACAATTTCTACAAAAGGAACGCCACCCTTCCACGAAAATCGAACCAGTGATTTTTCGGTATCAATTAATTCGGCTTGGAGGGTTATGCCAGATTCGGTTAATGCCAAATCTAAAACTTCTGAAGACTTCCATCGCTTTTTGTTGCCAATCATGCACTCCCACACGCACGAATCGGTTACTTCCATAGCCATATTGATTACGGATGTTGGCGCAACTGGGTGTAGCAAAAATACCTCAATGACCGCTCCCGTTGCCTTTTGAAATAGTAGTCGGGCTGGAATCACTTTGGTGTTGTTAAAAACTAAAAGGCATTGTTGGGGCAAGAAATCCCCAATTTTATCAAAACGACTGTGCGTGATGCTACCCTGTTGATACACAAGTAGTTTAGACTGATCTCGTTCGGCAAGTGGAAAGCGGGCAATTTGCTCGTCGGGGAGGTCGTAGGTGTAGTCAGAGATAGGAATGTCAGGCAGTGTCACAAGTAATAGTTTTCTATGGATGACAGATGTAGTAGCAACCCTTGTGGTTACCCTAAGGCGACGGGGTTACTACTACGGTTTGGGTTTTAAGAACAAAATTCGGATGGGTAACCAAAATAGCCAAATTAATAATGCAACAGCCCCCACCATCAATATCCACTCATAATTAGTGATTGTTTTGTTGGTATCGGGTATATTGACCATCACCAGTGCATAGAGCGTGAGGCACACCATGAAATTCATACAGCCCTGAAGCATTCTTATCCAATTGCTAAAACGCATATTGAGTTCTGCTCGATGGTTGTACCAACCCGTGGCTTGTAAAAAAGCAAATGAAGTGTTAGGAATGTTAGGAAAAATCTTCTCTAAAAAGCCGAGTAAAAGATTGATACCAATTGCTAACCCAACTGCTATATAAAAAATAGTATTTTTGGGCATGAATTCAACAGCCTTGTCATTTTCATGGTGAACAGCTACCTTTTCTGGCAAATTGAAGTACACTAAGAATATACTAACTAAAAGGGCTACAATGGAAATAAAACGCCACACCCGACATGTAAAATATTCAATAGACATCTGTAGAAAGGTAAAGGATAAAATAAACGCAACTCAAAATTAGCCTGCAAAGTTAAGGTAAATTGTGGTACGGGCGGCTCGTCAGTGTGAACAGACTATTCTTTTTCTGTAACCGAAAACAGTGAAAATCATACTTTTAAAACCTTTTGGCAGAAAAAAAGTTTTAATAAAAGTAGATTTTATTGTTGTGACAACAAAATAATATTTTGAATTGTGCTATAATTTTGATGTTTTTATATGTAAAAGCGGAATATTATTTTGCGAAATAAAGAATCTTAGAAGAAAAAATTTGGAATTAAACTTAGAAAGTTGTTGATTGCATGAAAATTTACACCAAAACAGGCGACAAAGGACAAACATCGCTCATTGGCGGCACCCGAGTTAGTAAAGCAAACACTCGTATTGATGCCTACGGCACAGTTGATGAACTGAATTCGTATATTGGTTTGGTACGAGACCAAGCAGTAAATTCGCCTCGGCGAGACTTACTCAAGGAGATTCAAGACCGTTTATTTACCATTGGCTCACAGTTGGCAACTGACCCTGCCAAAACGGGTAAAAAAATATTGCCAGATTTGTTAGATAGTGATGTTGCATTGCTTGAAGCCGAGATGGACAAGATGGATGTTGAATTGCCAGAACTGCGGCATTTTGTATTGCCTGGCGGGCATCAGGCCGTTTCGTTTTGCCATTTGGCTCGTACGGTTTGTCGTAGAGCCGAGCGTTTGGTTATTGCGCTAAATGACATAGAACCTGTTGAGGATTTGGTTGTTAAGTACCTCAACCGCCTTTCTGATTATTTATTTGTGCTGTCTCGAAAAATGGCACAAGAATTGAACGCAGAAGAAGTAAAGTGGGAACCGAGGGTTGGTAAATAGTTGATGGTTTACAGATGTTCCCTTGTGCGTGAATTTGTGCAAAGACAGTAGAGATGACAATGCAAATAAAAACAAAGAAAAAGACAACAAGAATAACGATTAACAGTGGTTTGCCACGTACAGCTATGACAACCGACTTACTCAACATTACTTTTCATCCTGTAGCGAAATCTCGCCTCGAAACCGTAGATTTCAATAACTTGATTTTTGGTCGTACTTTCTCCGACCACATGTTTGTGGCAGACTACACCGACGGTCAGTGGCAAGACCTCCGCATTGTACCCTATGCCGACATGACTTTTTCGCCGGCGCTAATGGCACTGCACTACGGGCAGTCTATTTTTGAAGGGATGAAAGCCTACAAAAACGAAGCTGGTGAGGTATTGGTGTTTCGTCCGTTAGACAACGCCCGTCGTCTTAACAAGTCAGCTCGTCGGCTTTGCATGGCCGAAATACCCGAGGATATTTTTATGGAAGGACTTACCGAACTTCTTAAAATGGATGCAGGTTGGGTTCCTACTCAAAAAGACAGTTCGCTTTATGTGCGCCCATACATGTTTGCTACTGACGAATATATAGGTGTAACGCCTTCTAAAACATACCGATTCGTTATTTTTACTTGCCCCGTAGGTGCTTACTATGCCAAGCCAGTAAAAGTATGGGTCGAAACCGAATACATTCGTTCGGCACCCGGTGGCGTTGGTTTCTCCAAAAATGCCGGCAACTATGCAGGGTCATTATATCCAACTAAATTAGCCCAAGACAAAGGCTATGACCAATTGATTTGGACAGATGCCCTCGAACACAAATACATTGAAGAGGCAGGCACTATGAACTTTATGTTTGTAATTAACAATACACTCATTACGCCAGCTACAGGCAATACTATATTAGACGGAATCACCCGCAGAACCATCATTCAACTTGCTAAAGATTTTGGAATGCCTGTTGAAGAGCGTAAAGTGTCTGTTGCTGAGGTGATTGAGGCAGTAGAGAAAGGCACATTGCAAGAGGCATTTGGAGCTGGTACGGCTGCTGTTGTGTCACCAATTTCGGTGATTGCCTACGATGGTATAGATTATCAATTGCCCGAATGGAGTGCCGAATCGTTTGGCAATAAGGCCAAAAACGAAATGGAAGCCATTAAGCGTGGTCAACGCCCCGATGCACATGGTTGGGTGTTTAAGGTAGTTTAAGGGGTATCATACGAGCCATTATCAATCAGTGGCTCTTTGCATCGTGTTTACAGCCGTTTCAAAAGTAATTTTGAGGCGGCTTTTTAATTAGATACTCATCTTTCAGGCAGACCTGAAAAAGCTAAACCATGCTGTTAGATAATGAGCTCTTTCTCAATTGATTAAATTAAACTGGGCTGCATTCGTATAAATTTTTGCTTATTGAAATCAAATTCGCTTCTTTTAGTTTCATCAAAATCTTAAACAAACCTATCTGATGGATAATAACGAAATAGAAAAGCTATTATCAGATGAGAACAAACATCTGAATAAGTTACACGAGATTGTTAAAGCTACCATAAAGGCAGAAGAACTGATCGTTCAGAATTTGTTGAACCCTCCTTCGGAGGTATTAAGTACAGGGCAAAAAATTTCAGACAAAGTAGCTCGATTTGGTGGGAGCTGGCAGTTTATTATTTTTTTTGGTATTGTACTTACGTTGTGGATTGTTTTTAATGTATTGGCTATTGGGCCGTATAAATTTGACCCTTATCCCTTTATATTGATGAACCTGATACTTTCGTGTATTGCGGCTTTGCAAGCCCCAATAATTATGATGAGCCAAAACCGCCAAGAAGAAAAAGATAGAATGAGAAGCGAAAACGATTATTTGATCAATCTGAAAGCCGAAATGCAGATTCGTAGTCTCAATCAAAAAGTAGATTTATTGGTAGAAGAACAAATCAAGACGCTATTTGACACACAAGAAAAGCAATTTGCTCTGCTGAAAGAGATAAACCTCAAACTCGATAGACTTGCAGCAAATAAGGGATGAATAATGCTGTCAATGATTTAAGAATCAAATGTTTAGTGTTTCTTGATATACGAATATCTTTTTTAGTGCCATATTGGGTAGGCTTTGTGCTACCCCGTAATAAAAAACAATCGGACTGAGGTTTCTATGCAAACAAATCATTTTGGCATACAGGGATTAACATCAAGTCAAGTACTTGAAGCCCGGCAAAAACATGGCTATAATCGTTTAGATTTTAAAGAAGAAAATGGGTTTTGGGAGGCCCTCAAGCAAATAGCAAAAGAGCCGATGGTACTTTTGCTATTGGTGGCATCGTGTATTTATTTTATCAGTGGCAATACTGGCGATGGTATTTTTTTGGCTTCGGCCATTGTGTTGGTAGCAACTATTTCGTTGTATCAAGATTCGAGAAGCCGAAATGCGCTGGAAAAATTAAAAACCTTTACACAACCTAAGTGCAAAGTGATTCGCAATGGAAAAGCGCACGAAATTAAAAGTGAAGAGTTGGTGGTAGGAGACAGCCTCATGATTGAAGAAGGTACATCTATTGTTGCCGATGGCATTATTGTTCATTCTAACGACTTTTCGGTCAACGAATCCATTCTTACGGGCGAGTCTTTATCGGTAGCCAAAGACCGAACAACCGAAGACAATTTGGTGTATAGTGGCACAACTGTAGCCAGCGGATTAGCCATTGCCACCGTTACTGCTATAGGTAACGAAACCAAATTAGGTAAAATTGGTAAAAGCCTCGAAGGCATACAAGAAGAAAAAACACCATTAGAGCTACAGATAAGCAGTTTTGTGAAAATGATGGTGACGATAGGAGCCATTGTTTTTGTGATTGTTTGGGGTATCAATTATTTCCGCTCTTACAATGTGTTAGACAGCTTGCTAAAAGCCCTCACACTTGCCATGAGTATTTTGCCCGAAGAAATCCCCGTAGCTTTCACCACCTTTATGACACTGGGAGCTTGGCGATTGATGAAAATGGGCATCGTAGTGAAACAGATGAAAACTGTTGAAACCTTAGGTAGTGCTACTGTAATTTGTACGGATAAAACAGGCACGATTACCGAAAATAAAATGAGCCTTGCCCGGCTCTTTGTGTTGGCTTCTTCAACCATTACTAATCCCGAAAACACAACTACTGATCTTGAAAAAGAACTCATTCGTTTGGCCATGTTTGCCAGTGAACCCATTCCGTTTGACCCAATGGAAGTGGCCTTGCATAAAGCCTACACCAGCACAACCACCCATGATGAAAGAAATAACTACAAAATAGTGTATGAGTATCCATTGGATGGAAAGCCCCCTATGATGACCCATTTGTTTGAGGATGAAGCGGGTAATCGTATCATAGCGGCAAAAGGTGCACCCGAAGCCCTCATGGCAGTGTCGGTGCTGTCGGTAACCGAAAAGCAACACATAGAAGATGCTATAAAGTCCTTAGCTGTAGATGGTTATCGCTTATTGGGTGTGGGTGAAGCTAAGTTTGATGGCCACAATTTTCCTGCTACACAACAAGAGTTTCGATTCAACTTCAAAGGGCTTGTTGCCTTTTACGACCCGCCCAAAAAGAATATCCAAGCGGTATTTGAAAAGTTTTATAAAGCTGGTATTGTTGTTAAAATTGTAACGGGCGACAATGCCGCCACTACTACTGCCATAGCCAAGCAGATTGGGTTCAGGGGTTATGAAAAAAGCATTTCGGGAGACGAGCTAATGAGCCTTACTGATGCCGAGTTGCAGAAAAGAGTGATGGATACTAATGTGTTTACCAGAATGTTTCCGGATGCCAAACTTAAAATTATTAACGCCCTAAAAACTCAAAACGAAATTGTAGCCATGACAGGCGACGGCGTGAACGACGGCCCTGCCCTCAAAGCCGCTCACATTGGCATTGCCATGGGCAAAAAAGGCACTGAAATAGCCAAACAAGCCGCCTCACTGATTTTGGTTAAAGATGATTTTTCAAAAATGGTAGATGCCGTGGCCATGGGTAGAAAAATTTATACCAATCTCAAAAAGGCAATTCAGTACATCATTTCTATTCATATCCCCATTATTCTTACCGTATTTATCCCCTTGGCTTTGGGCTGGCTTTATCCCAATATTTTTTCACCTGTACACATCATCTTTTTAGAATTGGTTATGGGGCCTACTTGCTCTATTATCTATGAAAATGAGCCAATAGAAAAAAACACGATGGTTCAAAAACCTCGCCCTTTTACCAATACATTTTTCAATGCAAAAGAGCTAACAACCAGCATTATTCAAGGTTTAATGATTACTGCTGGTACATTGACGGCCTATCAATATGCTGTGTATCAGGGTTATAACGAGTCAACTGCCCGAGCCATGGTTTTTATTGTTTTGATAGCCGCCAACATCGTGCTTACCTTAGTGAACCGCTCTTTTTATTATTCTGTAATTACCACCTTGCGATATAAAAACAACTTGGTCTTACTCATTATTGGCATTACCATTGCTATGTCGGGCTTGTTGCTTTATGTAAAACCACTGGCAACATTCTTTGACTTTGAGCCACTAAATCTATCTCAGATAGCTATTAGTGTGGGCATCGGTTTTGTCTGTGTAATTTGGTTTGAGGTTGTAAAATGGTGGTGGAGAAAGAGCTAACTAATCTTTGGACTATATTACTTTCTCTGTAATTGTATGAGTGGGGAGGTGATTCCAACTTACTTCCACGTAAAGGCAAAATACTCACATTGTGCGCCCGAAGTATTGATAAGCGCATGAGGAATATTAGAGGCCAAAACCACCAAATCACCTGCTTTGGCTTGGTAAATTTTGCAGTCAATTATCATCGTTACAGTCCCTTTTGTAATTAAGAGTGCCTCTTCGGTTACGTGCGTATGTGGCTGGTGGCTATCTAAACCAGCATTGAGTGCAGTAGTGTGCATTTCAAAAACCGAGCATTGAGTAGTTGCTCGATTATAATAATCTCTTCGGCCACCTTTGGCGTGAGGTTTAAATGGAATCTCGTCTTTTCTTAACAAAAGCGAACCGCCAGCTTGTTTGCCTCTTTCTATGTCAGTTGGTGTTTTGGCTTGGTATCTTACCACATAATAAGTGGCAGGCACATCGCCAATGTTTTCTAAGCCATGCACTTCGTTTGCCAATACTACTGCTACACCACCAACCTCTAACACTTTGCTTTTATCTTCAATGGTGACTTTGACCTTTCCTTCTTTTATAATGATTAACTCGTCGGCATCTTTGTTTGGGTGTGGTGGATTGGGGGTAGAGCCTGGCTCTAAAGTGGTAGCATGAACCCTAAAAAGATTCAAATGCGTGCTTGTACCTGCTAAAAGTTGTCGGCGAGTACGCCCATTTTCAGTTTTGGCGACTAAACTATCCCAGTGGATTATTCCTGATTTTATTTCGGGAAGGTTTTGGGAAAAAGCCTGAGAAACTAAAAATAGCAACGAAAAGGTGAGTGCTTTTTTCATTTTGTGTAAGGTTTAGAGTGGGTCTGGCTAATGACAACCTATTTTTGACTTTTAAAACTCCCTCAGCAAATTAAATCGAAATCCCGATTCTCCCTCGGCATTGAACGAATAATTAAGGCGCATAACGGCGTTGTACCACATCACCAAATCAAGCCCCACGCCGCCGCCAAGCAAAAATTTATTGCCTAATTTGGTGTTGGTGAGTTCGGGATAATGATTCCACACCTGCCCAGCATCAGCAAAAATATTCGGGAAAACCTCTAATGGGAATTTATTGAACTGGCTGATTTTCAGGAATTTCAAATCAAATGTTTTGTCAATCCATTGCCAACGGAGCGTATTGCGTAGGTAAGCGTAGCTTTGTCCGTCAATGGCGTAGAGTTCATAACCCCGCACGAGGTCTTGCCCGTAGCCCAGCCCACGAGTTTGTAAAAAAGGCTGGCGTTGCGGAAACGACAGTTTGCCCCCTGCGGTAGTCTGAAAATACCATTTTTTACCCAACGGATGGTAAATGGAATGCCGGGCAATGAGGTCGAGTTGGTTCAAATCATCAGAAGGCAACAAGCCATATTTATTAGCCTGCAACAACAAATAATGGCCTCGAAGCGGATACTGAGCTTTGTCCCGAAAATCATGAATATATGAATACGATAACTGTAAAAATTGCTGAGTTTTACGACCATCCAAAAAGTAATTTGGGTTGATTTTCAGGACGGTGTCTGTAATTTGGTTGCGGCTATACCGAAGTTCTAAGTATTGAAAATCGTAAAACTTGTTCCTACGACGCAGCAGCACATTGGTATAAAAGCGTTTGCGTAGCACATCATCGCTTTTGAGGTAAGTCAGCTTGTCTAAGTCGGTGCGATAAGCTAAATTTTTGGTGTCGGAATACGAAACTCCGAAGGTGATACCCGTTTTTTGGGATTTATCTAAGTAAGGAATCCGGTAGAAAAACTCTAAAAACTGGGCAAATCCAAACTCCAAATTAACACGAAGTTCCTCGGCTCTACCCCTGAAATTGCGATGGCGGAAGTTTACTCCATAAATACTTCTGCGTAAATCGGCCCCTCGCTGAAACAACCATTCGTTGATATTGCGGTCTGCAAAGCGAAAAACAGGAAACGGAAAAATGTACCATTGTTCTTTTACTACTACCTGTAAATCAGCCGTTTGTGCGACTTGGTTAGTCAACGAAAGCTTAACCGACAAAAACAAATTGGTATTAAACACCTTGCGACGGTCTTTTTCGAGTCGGTCAGTTAAGTCAGCTTTCCGAAGCGTATCGCCCTCGTGAATGTCCAATTCCCGTAAAATAATACGGTCATCAGTTTTCTGATTACCAAGCAATTGAATATGCTGGACAATGACGAAAGAAGTGTCCGTCGTTTGAGCCAACGCCGAAACACCACAGAACCCAAAAATAAAAAGATAAAAGCGCATTAGAAGATAAAAAACGTTCAAAGGTAGGGAAAAATGAGGAAATCATCCTCGGTCTGCACCAAAGGTCTGATAGATAGTATGATTGACCTTTAGTTTATTTATAAGCCTATCCGTCAGACCTTCGGTACAGACGGGAATATGGATTCTCCACAAATTTTCCTACTTCTTATGTACAAAAGTCAATTTCTGTGTAATATTGCCCAATTACTATATTTATTCTACTATGATGAAACCACGTATGACCTTCTCGCAAATCATTAACATGAATGTTGGCTTTTTTGGCATTCAGTATAGTTTTGGTTTGCAGCAAAGTGCCGTTAATCCAATTTATGATTTTTTGGGTGCCAGCCCCGACGAAATCCCGCTGCTCAACTTGGCTGGGCCAGTTACGGGCCTACTCGTGCAACCCATCATTGGTGCACTGAGCGACAAAACCTGGCATCCTCGCTGGGGTCGGCGTAAGCCTTATTTTTTCATTGGGGCTATGCTCTGTAGCTTGGCATTATTTATTTATCCATTTAGTAGTTCACTCTGGATGGCAGCTGGTCTGCTTTGGATTCTGGATGCTGGCAACAATACTGCCATGGAGCCGTATCGGGCTTTTATTGCCGATAAACTACCTGATGATCAGCTACCTACGGGATTTTTAACCCAAAGTTTTTTTACAGGTTTGGGCATTACATTGGCAAATGTTTCCTTGTTTGTTTTCCAAAAAGTCATTACTGGTGAACACGGACAAATTCCGTATTGGGTGTTTGGTTCATTCTTTCTTGGCTCGGTTTGTTCTATTGGTTCAGTGTTATGGTCTATTTCAAAAACACCCGAGATTCCGCCCACTCCCGAGGAATTAATCGCTTTACAGCAAAGCCAGCGAGGGGTACTTACGCCTTTTTTAGAGATTTTTCATGCTATTAAAGACATGCCCAAAGTGATGTGGCAACTCGGGCTGGTATATGTGTTTCAGTGGTATGCGCTGTTTTGTTATTGGCAGAATGCGTCTAAGAGCATTGCTCAATCAGTTTGGAAAACCTCACCTACCCAAAACCGACAACTTTATGAAGAGGCCGTAGGCTGGGCAGGATTAGTGAATGGTTGGTACAATATCGCCACATTTTTGTCAGCTTTCGGCTTGGTGTGGTTAGCCAAAAAGTACAGCCCCAAAGCCGTTCATGTGATATGCCTCCTCATGGCAGGAGCGGGCTTACTTATTTTTCCACAAATCGAAAACAAATACCTACTTTTTGCACCTATGACAGGCTTTGGTATTGCTTGGGCAAGCATGATGGGGATTCCGTACTTGATGGTAGTGAGCGAGATTCCGAAAGAACGCTACGGGGTGTATATGGGTATTATCAACATGATGATTGTGATACCTATGATTTTCCAAAACCTTTCTTTCGGCTACATCTTAGAGCATTTTTTGAATAACGACTCAGGTAAAGCCATTAGTTTTGCAGGTATCCTTCTGATGCTTGCCGCCGCCGCCACGCTACTGATAAAAGCTAAGAAACCAACTGACGAAACCGTAATGCCGATGGGAGGGGGGCATTGACATAAATAATTTTAAAGATATGAAAAAATACACCCTCATCTCCGCCGGAGAGTTATTGATAGACTTACTGGGAACTGAAATCACCCAAAGTTTGATAGACGCTACCCAATTCAAAAAAATTCAGGGAGGTAGCCCTGCCAATTTAGCCGCCAACATGGCTCGATTAGGCTGTGATGTCGCCCTCATTTCGTGTGTAGGCAACGACAACTTAGGTGCTTTCTTGAAAGATGAAATTGCCAAAACAGGCATTGACACAAGCCATATTGCTGTAAGTGAGGAGCAACCTACCAGCATTGTAGTAGTTAGCCGCACCAAAGGCACACCTGACTTTGTGGCTTACCGCACGGCAGACCGTATGTTGCAGCCGCATCATATTTCAGATGAATTGTTGGCACAATCCGCTATTTTTCATACTACGTGCTTTGCCCTCAGCCAAGAGCCTGCCCAAAGCACGTTGGTAGATGCCGCTCAACGGGCATATACACAAGGCTGTAAAACAAGCATTGATGCCAACTATGCACCCAGTATTTGGCCTAACCGCCAACAGGCTTGGGGTGTGATTTCGGAATATTGCAAACACGGGGCTTTTGTGAAAATTAGTGAAGATGATGCCGAGCGTTTGTATGGAAAACAAGTTGATAATGAGCAGATTATTAAAGATATACACGGTATGGGAGCAGAGCTGGTTTGTCTTACACTGGGTGGTGACGGTAGCCTGATTTCGTATGAATATGGTGCAAAACAATACCGACTATTGGGTAAAAAAATAGAGGTAGTGGATGCCACTGGTGCAGGCGATGCGTTTTGGTCTGGTTTTTTGACAGCTTATACCGATGCTAAAGCTATTGTTGCGTGCGCCCATGCAGGTATGAACATGGCAGCGAAAAAATTAACTACCCAGGGGCCTTTGCCCGCAAAGGTGGAGCGGGAGATTTTGTACCAATAACAAAAAAGGCAACATAACGTTGCCTTTTTTGTTTAGTGTCGTGGTAGCAACCTACAAGGGTTGTTGCTACTTATTGTTTTGAATCATTCTTTACATAAGCACCTGTACGCTTCTTGACTAATGCAAACCAAAGGAAATAAACACCCAACAAAATAGCAGGAACACTCAGGATTTGCCCCATGTTGAACGACATGGCATCTTCAAAAGATTCCTGGTTTTCTTTAAAGTATTCGTAGAAAAATCGCAAGCCAAATATCCAAACCAGAAAAATACCTAACAGTAAGCCATGCGGGGTTTGGGAGCGGTATTTGTTCCACAAAGCATACAGTGCAATGCACAAAACCAAACACGAAAGGGCTTCGTACAATTGGGCAGGGTGGCGAGGCACAACGGGCAGGTATTCGGTATTACGAACAAACGAAAAAGCCCAAGGCACATTACTGGGCTTGCCTATAATCTCGGAGTTCATCAAGTTGCCGAGGCGAATAAAACAACCAGACAACGCTACCGTAATCACTATTCTGTCCACTATCCATAAAAAATATTGTTTTTTCCGAATAGCATAAATGGCCAAACCCGTCAAAATACTAATGGTTGCTCCATGACTTGCCAAGCCCGAATAGGGCGGCAATATCATCTCCACAAACCATGCCCAAGGTTTTGCCAGCATACTTTCCCATTCATAAAATACAAAATGCCCTACTCGTGCGCCAATCACGGTGCTGAGTACCATCGTAAGCATGAGCGAATCAAGGTCTTTTTCGGGCATTTTTTCGACTTTATACACTTTGGTCATGATTTGTTGCCCCACTAAAAAGCCGAGTGCAAAAAGCAGTCCGTACCAGCGCACGGAGAATTTACCAATAGAGAAAATTTCGGG
>JBGAVQ010000109.1:0-17365 GCA_044228045.1 Spirosomataceae bacterium | reverse complement strand
TCGAACTGCCGAAAAAAGAAGAAGTGAAGAATGGCACAAAAGAAATCACCATCCAGTAAAGCAGTAGTTTTTCATAAATGAGCATACAGTTGGTTTGTTCCCAGGAAAGCTTACCGAAGCCAAGTTTTGTGGAGGGGCTTCTACCGAGCCGTTTACCCGAATAGTTTCATTAACAGTCTGATTGTCAAAGCCTCCAATCTCAATGTTGAATGATTTTTCTTGAGCTGCTGTCAGCGTGATTTCGTTGGTTGGAGCTTCGGTTTCTGTACTTTGCTCGTCGTCTTTTGACTGACAAGCTGCGAGGATGAGTAAAGAGAAAAGAATGTATTTTTTCATAAGATAAAAGGGTAGTATTGTCTATAAATGAGTGTTGTTATTCAACACCCAACAGTTGTTCTACTTGAATCACCCTGAGCGAATATTCCAACTGGATTCGCAGGTATTCTTCCCGAATTTGTGTTGCTTGCGACACATTCTGGAAAAACTCCACATAATCAATCTCGCCTTCTTTAAAATTTCGCCAGGTGGTTCGTAACAACAAATCGGTTTGAGGCAAAGCAGATTGTTGGTAATACCGCAACGACGTATTGAATTTTTCAAGGTCAAGTTGCAAGGTAATTAGTTGGTTATCAAGTTGAAAGCTGGTGTTTTGTAACTGATTAGCAGCAATTTGCTCATTGATTTTACTGGCTTCAATGCGTGCTTTTTGAGCTTTGGTAAAAAGCGGAATTCCTACCCCAGCCATTATGTAGGTGTAACCTGCTCGCTTTTCGATGGATTGGTTGGCAATGCCTACCCGCCAGTCGGGTTTGAGCTGTTGGCGAGCTACATCCGTTTGCAAACGGAGTGTTTGGCCTTGTTGCCGAAGCAGGTTAAGTAATGGGTTTTGCTCAGCTAATGAGTCGGGTAAAATGGCTGCTAATGAGCGAGTTAGAGCGGTTGTTGTGTCAATTTGTAGGGTTTCTTTCATGAAGAGTAACCGTTCTAAATAGCGATAAGCTACCTGCAAATCTCGCTCGGTGGTGGCCAGCCTATGGCGGTGTTGTTGCGAACGAGTGCTTGCCGAAACTTCTTCCAGACGATTGGTTTCGCCCGTTTGATAACGCACTTGGGAGGCTTTGAGGGCGTTGAGGTAAAGGGTATCTTGTGAGCGCAACAAACTGAGCAGTTGGTGCAAATACAGCACTTGGTAATATTGTTGTTTTACATTAGTAATCAACTCGTTACGTTCAAACCCGTAGCGTTTTTCGGTTAAGGAAATTTGCCCGTTAATCAGCTTTTCTTGCGCCCGATAGACCGAAAATGGCGAAAACCCTTGAACAGCCGTAAGCGTGTAGTCCACTGGTCGAGCCTGCGTTTGTCCCAATTGAGCATCCAGCGATGTTTTGGGTAGATCAAAGGCAGACGGTAACAAAGCCCGTTGCCCGCCTATTTCTAATTGGGTAGTTTTCAGATTGCCATTTTTCTGAACGGCTACTTCAATGGCTTGATTCAGCGAAAGTCTATTGTTAGGAGGCAATTGTTGGGCATTTGCATTGAATGCACTTATAAGTAAGAAACCAACCAACAAACCCGTAGGGTTCGACTTTCGACTAAATAAAGCATAAAGAACTGGTAGCACAATAAGGGTAAGTAAGGTGGCCGATAGCACACCACCCATTACTACCGTAGCTAATGGTCGTTGCACTTCGGCCCCACCAGACGTAGAAAGTGCCATAGGCAAAAAGCCCAGCGATGCCACCATGGCAGTCATCACTACGGGGCGAAAACGCACTTTTACAGCGGTCAAAATGCGGTCTTTTATGTCGCTAATCCCTTCTTTTTCAAGCTGATTAAGGTACGAAACCAGCACGATTCCGTTAAGCACAGCCACGCCAAACAAAGCAATAAAACCCACTCCTGCCGAAATACTAAACGGCATTCCCCTTGCCCACAAGGCCAACACACCGCCAATGGCCGAAAGCGGCACAGCACTAAAAATCAAGAGGGCTTCTTTGATAGAGCTAAACGTAAAATAAAGCAAGGCAAAAATCAAAAATAGGGCAAGTGGCACGGCAATTGAGAGGCGTTCTTTGGCTTTTTGGAGGTTTTCGAATGCCCCACCGTAGGTAAAATAATACCCTGCGGGTAATTTAACGTGCTGTTGAATAGCCTTTTGCACATCGTTTACCACACTTTCTACGTCTCGTCCTCGCACGCCTATTCCAATGGTGATGCGTCGGTGAGAATCGTCATGCGAGATTTGAGCAGGAGCCGCTTTGTATTGAATATCAGCTATTTCGCCAAATGGGATAGCCCCACCATTGGGTAAAGGCACAAAGAGCTGGCGCACGTTTTGGATGTCTTTTCGGTAGCCTGAGTCTAAGCGAACTACCAAATCAAAGCGTCGTTCGGCTTCAAAAACCATTCCTGCGGTTTCGCCTGCAAAGGCGGTTCTAATTAAGCGATTGAGGTCTGCAATCTTTAATCCAAATTGAGCTATTTTGGCTCGGTTGTAGTCAATGCTTATTTGGGGCAAACCCACTAACTGCTCTACTCGAGTACTCGCCACGCCCTCAATGCGGTTAATGTGTGGCACACAAGCATTGGCACGCTCAAACAAGATGTCGAGGTCGTTTCCATAAATTTTGACCACTACATCGGAGCGCACGCCGGTCATCATTTCGTTGAAGCGCATCTGAATCGGTTGCGTAAATTCTACAGATAAGCCAGGCACTTCTCTATCAATAACTTCGGTCATTTTTTCGGACATTTCGTCCCGATTCTTGGCGTTTTTCCATTGCGAAATATCCTTCATGTTAATCATCTGATCGGTCATTTCAATGGGCATTGGGTCTGTCGGAATCTCCGATGCGCCAATACGCCCAACTATTTGCTGGATTTCGGGAAAGTGCTGGCGTAGGGCTTTTTGAGCTTTCAGAATTTCCTCTACGGTTTTGGTTAATGAAGTGCCAGGGGGCGTGCGGAGGTCAATGGCAAGGTCGCCTTCGTCTAAGGTTGGGATAAATTCGCCACCTAAATTGCTGAAAATCAATAGCACCACCACAAACAAGCTAAGGGCAACAGCCACCGTTACTTTTTTCCAGCGCAAGGCCCAATGAATGGCGGGTTCGTAAAGGCGATAAAGAAAACCGAGGATTTTCTCTGAAATTTTGAGTTGAGCACCAAGATTTTTGCCCAAGAATAGAGACGAAACCATAGGCACATAAGTGAGCGAAAGGATGAATGCGCCCAAAATAGCAAAGCCAACGGTAAGTGCCATCGGGCGAAACATTTTACCCTCGATACCTACCAACGACAAAATGGGTAGATACACGATAAGAATAATGATTTCGCCAAAAGCTGCCGAATTACGAATATTAGAGGCTGTTTCAAAGACCAATCCATCAATTTCGGCTTGGGTTTCTACTTCATTTTTATTGTTTTTGGCTGCCCAAACCTGAAAACGATGCACAATGGCCTCTACAATAATAACGGCTCCATCCACAATTACTCCAAAATCAATAGCACCCAACGACATCAGGTTGGCCGAAATGCCAAAGGTGGTCATCATGCCCAGGGTAAACAACATAGCCAGCGGAATTACCGAGGCGGCAATTAACCCCGCCCGAAGACTCCCCATGAGCAACACCAACACAAACACCACAATAAGCCCACCGAGCAATAAGTTTTCGGTAACAGTAGTGATGGTTTTGTTGATGAGTTTGGTTCGTTCTATAAATGGCTCAATTTCAAGTCCTTCGGGTAGGTTTTTCTGAATGCGGGCAACTCGTGCTTTCACCTGATTTACGGTTTCGGCAGAGTTGGCTCCTTTGAGCATCAGTACAATGCCGCCTACGCACTCGCTTTCGCCGTTGCGGGTGAGTGCCCCAAACCGATTGGCCGTGCCAAAGCGCACCGTAGCCACATCTTTAACCAACAAGGGTACACCTTGATGATTGTGGATGACAATTTTCTCAATATCAGACAGTTGTCGCACCGTTCCTTCGCCTCGAATGAAAAAAGCTTGGTCTGATTTTTCGATATAACTACCGCCTGTGTTGCCGTTGTTTTGGGCTAAGGCATCAAACAATTCGGTTAGCGTAATGCCTGCTGCCCGTAGTCGGTCGGGGTTTACGCTTACTTCGTACTGTTTTACAAATCCGCCAAAACTACTGATTTCGATAACCCCTGGAATCCCCGCCAACTGCCGTTTTACAATCCAGTCTTGGATAGAGCGCAATTGCATGAGGTCGTAGCGGTTTTCGTAGCCTTTTTTAGGAACAAGCGAATACTGATAGATTTCGCCCAAGCCTGTGGTGAGGGGGGCAATACCCGGCGAGCCAAACTCGGGCGGAATGGTGGCTTCAACGCTCTTGATTTGCTCGGCAACCCATTGTTTGGCTCGCAAAATGTCGGCATCGTCTTTAAAAACAATGGTAATGACCGAAAGCCCCTGCTTAGAAACTGACCGAAACTCCACTACGTCGGGGATATTGGCCATAGCCAGTTCGAGTGGCGTGGTTACAAATTGCTCCACTTCTTGTGCCGCCAACGTGGGCGACTGCGTCAAGATTTGAATCTGATTGGTCGTAATATCAGGTACGGCATCTATGGGCAGTTGTGTAAGCGAATACCCGCCCCAACCAGCCAATGTCAGCACAAACAACCCGATAATGAGCTTGTTACGAATAGAAAAAAGAATGAGTGAATCTATCATTTATTGATAATGATGAAGGAAACTATAAGATAATTGGCGTATTTGTTAAAAGCCCACCCAACCCTCCCCAGTTGGGTGGGCTTTTGGGGTTACAAACTAATTTCTTGATAGTTTCGATAATGAATAAAAAACATTTTATAAGATACTGATAACCAAATGGTAAGAGGTGGTTTTACCCAAGCGACTTAGCCACCGTAAATGCCGCAGCCGCAGCCGCAGCACCAATAAGCATTACTTTTATTGCACCCTTAAATGGTGGTTGACCAGTCATTTTGCTTTTGAAATACCCAAATACAAACAGGCAGACCAACGTAACCAACGCCGAGACGGTCAGTCCCTGAGTGGGTGTATCCGTAAACCAATAAGGCAATAGTGGCAAAATACCCCCCGCAATGTATGACAGCCCAATGTTAAGCGCACTTTTGGAGGCTCGTTTGGGGTCGGGTTTTTCGAGGCCGAGTTCGTATTTCATCATAAAGTCCACCCATTGGTCTTTATTTTTTGAAATCTCGTTTACAATTTCTACTTGAAGGTGTTCGCTAAGGCCCATATCGGCAAAAATCTCCTGTACTTCTTGCTTTTCACGCTCGGGCACACGCTCTACTTCGTCGTATTCTCGTTTGAGTTCGGCTTGGTAATGTTCTACCTCGGTTTGCCCAGCCAAAAATCCCCCCAAGCCCATGGCTATAGAGCCTGCCACTATTTCGGCAATACCTGCCGCAATAATCACGGCATTAGAGTCAACAGCTCCACTCAAGCCCGCAGCTAAGGCAAAGGGCACGGTAAGTCCATCAGACATGCCAATAACAATGTCAGTAATGAAGGCAGAACTCTGCAAATGCTCCTCTTGATGCGGATGCAAAATTTGGTCTTCGTGATGACGGATAGTTTCCATAGAATCAATGAGTGAATGGTAGAATGAGTGAATGATAGAATGGAATGATAAAGTTGATATGCAGACCAGCGATATAGAAGGCTAAAGCAGAAAGTGCTATATCAGAGTGCCATAAACGCCTGTTTTTCAATGCGATAAATAGCATTGATAGACAAATGATTTGGATGCAATACGCCCTGTAAGCCTAATGGAATTAGCCTCGAGGTGGAAGAATTAGGGAATAAGCAGGAAGAAATTTGTAGAGATTGAGCCAACAGAAAGCAGATTTTGGCTCAATGAAGGTGATTTTCTTGGCAGAAAAAGAAATGGCAAAGTCAGTAGCAACAAAGAGATTAGCCACACCCGAAAAGTCTAAGACAGGCAAGTGATGGGCATGATTAGGACACTTTTTGTGCGCCGAGTCAGGCGAGTAGTGCATTTGCAAAAATTCCAAAACACTAATTTGTCCCTTTGACTCTCGCCAATGCTCTTGATAATGGGCATAAACCTCAGGCGATTGCAAGATAGATAGCAATCCTTGGTTTGGGAGCAAGCTCTCAAACAAAAGTAAGGTGCTGAATACAATGCCGAAGATAGATTTCACAAGCAAAACAAGAATTTGTAACGCATAAATAACACAATTTTGCCAAAGTAGGTACACTTTTTCAAAATTTAGAAACAGTCTGAATTGTTATGCATCAAGATTAGTGCTTTAATAAGCCACCTCCTTCAAATCTTTCCGCAGTTCTATCAGTCGCCAAATGGCAAAAGGCGTACAGCAGCCCAACGAAACGGGCAGGCTATCCCACAAGCCATATAGAAAATAGCCCAGCTCTCCGTGAGAATAGGCCAACGCATAAAGTAAAATACTCAAGCCCGAAAGAATACCAATTGATCTGGCCGTTTCTACTTTCAAGCGAGTTTTATAAGCCAATATGGCTCTACGTCGAATCTGTATTTTGGCAAGGCGTTCAGGGGTGGCTTCTTGTTTGGCTTGGGTAAATGCTACCTCAAAATTGCTTTTGTCCAAAATCATCAGTCGTTCTATATCGCAAGCGAGGTCGTCGGTGAGTTCTTGTTCGAGGTCGTCGTCATATACACCACTTACTACTACATAAGTGCGGATTTGTTGGAGCTGGGGGAGAGTCAAGAGTGCCATATTGATAAATGTTGATGTGATAAAAATTTTGATAAGTGTATTGATGATGTCAAATGCTGAGTTGAGGAGGTGAAAGTAGGGCGTTGAGATGCCCGATAAATCGCTCTAATTCCTTGGTTTTAAGGCTGGCGAAGGTGTTGCCCTCTGGAGTAAGCAAATAATATTTTCGAGTTCTGCCTTCTACTATTTCGGTTTCGGTTATGAGCAAACCGTCTTCTTCTAATTTGTGTAAAATCGGGTACAAAGCCCCAAAATTCAATGTAATTTCACCTGCAGTTAGTACTTTTACTTGTTGCGTCATTTCATATCCATACATCCGATGATGCTGGGCCAATAGACGCAAAACAATCGTTTTCAATGTTCCTCTCAAAAGTTCTTTGGATTCTGTCATAATTTTCTTTTACTTTTCAGCAGAAAATAGAATTTATCAAAACAAGACAAGACAGTTATACACTTTTGGACTATAATTTACTGGGTATAACTCACTCGACTTTTTTGACTTGTGGACTTACTTGACTTTTCGACTTAATGACTATAAACATATATCAAAAACTTATATATGCAAAACCTTGACCGAAGAAACTTTTTGAGTATTGGTGCATTAGGCTCTTTGGTGGCTGGCTTAAACCTAAGTGCTTGTGCACCAAAGGCCAAAACTAACCCCAACTCTCAGGCCGGCGTGCCAATAGTGCTTTCTACTTGGCGCAACCCAGGAGCCAACCAAGCTGCCGAAGCCAAGCTCAAAGCAGGCGGTACTTCGCTCGATGCCGTAGAAGCTGGGGCGCAAGTTCCCGAAGGTGACCCCAACGACATGAGCGTGGGCTACGGTGGCCGGCCCGACCGTGACGGTCACGTAACGCTTGATGCTTGCATAATGGACTGGCAAGGCAATGCAGGTGCAGTTACGTTTCTTGAAGGCATCATGCACCCCGTTTCGGTGGCACGATTGGTTATGGAAAAAACGCCCCATGTGATGCTAAGTGGAGAAGGGGCTTTGCAGTTTGCACTGGCAAACGGCTTCAAAAAAGAAGATTTACTCACCGAAAAAGCCCGCAAAGAATGGGAAGAATGGCAAGTAAAAGCACAATACAAACCAATTGCCAATATTGAACGCCACGACACCATCGGCATTTTGTCTATTGATGGCACAAACAACGTGTCGGCGGCTTGCACCACCAGTGGCATGGCCTACAAAATGCACGGTAGGGTAGGCGATTCGCCCATTATAGGCGCAGCCATCTTTGCCGACAATGAAGTTGGTGCTGCTTGCGCCACTGGTGTAGGCGAATTTGTGATGAAAACCCTTGGGTCGTTTCTGATTGTAGAACTGATGCGGAATGGGCGAACACCCCAAGAAGCCTGCGAAGAAGCCATCAATCGCATTGTAAAACGCTATCCCAAATACCAAGACGAAGACTTTCAGGTTGGTTATCTGGCTTTGAGCAAAACAGGCGAACATGGGGCTTATGGCATTCAGAAAGGTTTTAATTATACCCTCACGCAAGGTGGCAATACCAATGTTTTTGAGTCGGAATATTTTGTGAAATAAGAATGGCAACTACTTAGGTATGGTCTGACGGCACGTCTGACCTGTTACAACAAGCATAAGTATGTTTTTTTACAGGTTAGACCTGCCGCCTGGGCGAGACTCCGTCAGACCAATGCCAAAGCCTTCTGCTTGTAAGTTTTGATGCCTAAATAATTACTGAGAATGTTTAATTTGTTGATTTTTAGATGTTTTGCTTAACTAATCTACTAACCTAATGTGCTATGGCAAAGTTTGAAACAGAAGAAATAAAAGTAAAAACCAAACCTCGTGTCTTGATTGAGATTGCCTGGGAAGTCTGCAACCAAGTAGGGGGTATTTATACCGTAATTCGCTCCAAAGTACCCGCAATGGTTGAGGAATGGGGTGATAATTACTTTTTGATGGGGCCGTATTTTCCTAACACAGCCGCTGTAGAATTTGAACCCATTACTGACCTGACCGACTCGCCCTTGGGCAATACAGTTCGTAAAATGCAGGAAATGGGCTATAATATTCACTACGGACACTGGCTCGTAACGGGCAAACCCCGTATTGTCTTGTTCGATTTTTGGAGTATCCACAAAGACGTGGACAAAATTAAATTCGGCTTGTGGGAGCGTCACCAAATCTCTACGGTTAACTGCGAAGATCTTGTAAATCAGGTACTTGCCTTGGGCGAAATGTTCCGTGTCTTTTTGTCAGAACTCGCCAAAGACATCGGTCATAAGATAGACCTTGTGGCGCATTTTCATGAATGGATGGCCGCATTGCCCATACCTGATTTGAAGGCTGAGAATGCCAAAATATCAACAGTGTTTACTACCCATGCTACCATGCTGGGGCGGTACATGGCCCCCAATTTCTCCAACTTCTATGAACAAATGCAGTTGGTGGACTGGAAAGAGATGTCGTCGCATTATGGAATTTTGCCACAGGTTACTATCGAACGCCTCGCTGCGCATAACTGCCACGTAATGACCACCGTAAGCGATGTAACAGATAAGGAATGTCAATATCTGTTAGGTCGAAAAAGCGACATTATTTTGCCTAATGGCCTCAATGTGACCCGCTTTACGGCACTGCATGAGTTCCAAAACCTGCACATGCAGTACAAAGACAAAATCAATGAGTTTGTGATGGGGCATTTCTTTCAGAGTTATGCCTTTGATCTGGACAAAACCATGTATTTCTTCACATCAGGGCGTTACGAATATGCTAACAAAGGCTATGACCTTACGCTGGAAGCACTGGCTCGCTTGAATTGGAAAATGAAACAAGCTAAGTTGGACACCACAGTAGTAATGTTTATAGTTACTCGTAATCCTTATCATTCTATTGACCCTGCTGTGTTGCAGTCGAGGGCGGTGATGGAAGAAATTCAGGAGAACTGCGAATCTATTCAAAAACAAGTAGGCGAACGTTTGTTCATGGAGTCGGCCATGAGCGACAGCTTCAAAATGCCTGATTTGAACAAGTTTGTGGATGAATATTGGCAGCTGCGCCTGCGCCGTACCATTCAGAGCTGGAAAACCAAGCAAACCCCCAAAACAGTTACACACTTACTCAAAAGAGAAGACGAGATTGTGGATTTCTTGCGAAAATCAAATCTTCAAAACAATGAGTCCGACCGTGTAAAAATTGTTTATCACCCTGATTTTATTGCGCCGACCAATCCGCTTTTTGGCATGGAATACAGCCAATTTGTGCGGGGTTGTCATTTGGGGGTGTTTCCAAGTTACTACGAACCTTGGGGCTATACGCCGCTTGAATGTGTGGTGCGAGGCATCCCCACAGTTACAAGCGACTTGTCAGGCTTTGGCGACTACATGTTACAGTTGATGAAAGACCACGACAATTGGGGGGTGTATGTGATTAACCGCACCAAGCAAAACTTCCATCAAGCTGCCGAGCAATTGGCGGATATTATGCTAAAATTTGTAAAAATGTCTCGCCGAGACCGCATCATGCAGCGCAACCGTGTAGAGAGTATTTCGGAGGTATTTGATTGGAAAAATCTTCGGAGCTACTACGACACCGCCCACGACTTGGCCATTAAACGCAAGAAAGTAGGGTGAGAATCATCAAAAAGGGTCTTGGTTTGCAAACCAAGACCCTTTTTTAATCTGGGGTCTGTGACCCTATTTGCACTAACTATTGCCGTGTAAAGGTCAGTGTTAAGGTTGTTTTGGTAGGTGTGCCAGTTCCCAAAATATCAACGTCCTGAACCACTTTCCACTTCATTTCGCTTGCCGATATTTCGAGGTCATAGACCGAAGCGGTGTTGTCGCTGGCGGCAATTGTGATTTTGCTACCACTCACCGACCATTTTGCTGCAGAAGAAGCGTCTAAGCCAAGGTCTTCAAGTTCATCTTGGCAGTCTGCTGGAACGGTACTCGTTGAGATAGTACCATTGGCATTTAAGATAAAAGATACCTTTGCTGTACAATCGCCAAAAAGTGCGGTCAAATCGCCCCCCACTAAGGGCAATGCTGGGTCTGCCGTAAAACTTTTGACTTTCCAAGTACCTGCTGCCGTTGCAGGGCTTGTTTCATCGTCTTTTTTACAAGAAACCATCACAGAAGTTGCCAGTAAAACAAGCAGGGTGTAAGAAAAAGTTTTGTGGAAAAATGTTTTCATGGTAGTATGAGATTAAAAGGGTTACTTTGTAAGTATCAAAGATAAACGCAATACCGCAAACTTTTTACGAATTTTAGCGAACGGTAAATGCCTGTCATTTTTAGTGACTGTTTAGCATGTGGTAGCAGCTGAAGTTATTGGCAATCAACATCTACTACCACGCTCACGCCTTTGAAGTCTTTCTCCGTAACTACCCAATCTACTTGCTCTTGAATAAACGATTTAATAGCTTTAAAATTGAGATTTCGCTCTAATTTGAGCAAAATATCAAACAAAAACTGATTACGAATGCGGTCAACCAAAGGAGTTTCAGGTCCTTTTACTCGGTTTTTATCTAACTTTTCAGACAGTTTATCGGCTAAGACTTGGGCAGCTTTTTGGGCAATGGGTTGTTCTATGTGCTTTACCGTCAGTTGAATTAGCCGAGTAAAAGGCGGATAATGGTATTCTTCTCGTTCCTTGATCTCATCGTTAAATAGTCCATCGTAGTCATTTTGTAACACTTTCAACAAAATTGGCTGATTCGGGTTGGTAGTCTGTATCAACACCCTACCTACCTGATTGCGTCGCCCTGCTCGCCCACTTACTTGCGTGAGCAACTGAAACGAACGCTCTGCTGAACGAAAATCTGGAAAATGAATCATGCGGTCAGCATCAAAGATGCCGACCAAACTCACGTTGTCAAAGTCTAATCCTTTTGACACCATCTGTGTGCCTACCAAAATATCCGTATCGCCTCGCTCAAACTCACTGATGATGGTCTGAAAAGCCGTTTTGGAGCGAGTAGTGTCCAAGTCCATGCGTTGAAGCCGAGCATCGGGAAACAAGATTTTTAACTCATCTTCAATTTTTTCGGTACCGTAGCCAACGGTTTTGATTTTGGTGCTACCACAGGCAGGGCAATGGCGAGTAACGGCCTCTTTGTGACCGCAGTAGTGGCAACGCAGTTCGGCATCAGCATAATGATACGTTAGGCTCACATCACACGAGTCGCATTTGGCGGCCCAGTTGCAATCATCACATTGCAAATAAGGCGAATACCCTCGGCGATTCTGAAACAAAATAGTTTGTTCTTTTTGCTCCAAATTTTGGTGAATCTGTGCCAACATCACCGACGAAAAATCGCCCCTCATGCGTTTTTGTTTGCGCTCGGCTTTAATGTCAATTAGTTCAATATCTGGCAAATGGGCATCTCCAAATCGCTTTATTAGTTTGACTAACCCATACCTGCCTTGGGTGGCGTGATAATAACTTTCGATGGAGGGCGTTGCCGAACCCAACAACACTTTAGCTCGGTGTTTTTGGGCAATTACCAAGGCCACGTCTCGGGCATGATAGCGAGGCGCAGGGTCAAATTGTTTGTACGAACTCTCGTGTTCTTCGTCCACAATGATGAGTCCCAGGTTATCAAATGGCAAAAAAACGGCAGAGCGCACCCCCACCACAAATTGAAATTTGCCCGACTGAATGCCTTTCCAGACTTCAACTCGCTCATTGTCAGAAAATTTGGAATGATAAATGCCCACTTTGTCACCAAAGATTTTCTTCAAACGAACCAATATTTGAGCAGTAAGGGCAATTTCTGGCAGTAAATAAAGCACTTGCGAACCACTTTCGAGTGCATGACGAATTAAGTGAATATACACCTCTGTTTTGCCACTGCCCGTAATGCCGTGTAGCAAAGTGGTATCTTTTGTGCCAAACGACTCCAAAACAGCCTTATAAGCTTGCTGTTGGGCTTCGGTGAGTATGGGTAGTGCATCAGGCATAGGGTTGTCCATCTCTGCAAAGCGGCTCACTACCACATCAAACGCCTCAAAAATGCCTTTTTTGAGCAGTGTATTTAAAGCACTATCCGAAATATCGCTTTTAGATAACTTGCTCTTATCAAGGCCATTACGGTTTGAAGTTGGCGCACGCATTACGGGTACGTCACGCAGGTAAGTCAAAATTACCTCTTGCTGCTTGGGTTGTTTATCTAATTCGCCAAGTAAGGCTTTGATATTGGCAGGGTCTTCAAAAAACGCCGTGAGCCGTATTTTGCGTACTACTTTGGGTTTGTATTTGTCTTTTACTTCCTCAAAAATAATGATGGCTCGTTTGCTAATAAGCGACTTAATGAGGTGATAGACATTTTTGACATCGGCTAATTGCGCCAGCTCATCATAGGTAAGAGATTGCTGTTTTTTGAGCTCTTCTACAATGCCATTTTCCTTTTCAGTGAGCAATTGGGGCGTATCAAAATCAGGGTTAAATTGTACCCTCGACTGACTTGATATTTTGAGTCCAGCAGGCAAGCCCACGTTCATTACTTCGCCCACACAACACATATAATACTCGGCCATCCACTCAAAAAGCCCTAATTGATAGCGAGTTACAATGGGCGTGTCGTCCAGTGCTTCTAATATGTACTTAGCTTGATACTTGGCAGGAGGCGAGTGGTGAAGCCGAGCAACAAGGGCAGTTAGTACCTTACTTTTGCCAAATTGTACAATTACACGGGCACCAATCTGTAGCTGCCCGTTGAGTTCACGAGGCACTCTGTATGTAAAATACCGTGGCACCGGAACAGGTAGCATCACATCGGCAAATTGGGTTTGTTCTTCGTCTGGATTATAGGCTTGCATGACGCTAAGATACGCCAATTCTGAATGATGATGGTTGAATGTAAAAGGATTTTTTGGTAGATGCGTGTGAGGTTCTAAAATCAAAAAACTCATGCAGTTGTGGGCATGAGTTTAGAAAGTAGTTATTTTTTCAAGAAATGCAGTTCAATTCATATTCCGTTGCAGGGCTTTTCGGGCCAATTTGCGGTGAATGCGCTCGGGATCAGACCAACGGATGGCCTCGAGCCAAGTGCGGTATTCGTTTCGTAACTGACGGGCTTCTTGTAGCGATATACCTCGTTCGTTTATCAATTTGCGGAGTTCCTCAAATGGAATCCACCCTTTTTGGCGGTAGATAGCTTGGTCGAGATGACGCAGTTGATTGGCGTCTAAAAACGCATTGTATCCACAGCGGGCTTGATGATACACGTCGAGCATGGCCATCCACCATTCGGCATAGCGTTGGCGGATTTTCTCTTGGCGAATCCACTCGTTTTCGGACTCGTAATACATAGATTGATACTTGGGGTGTGGGTTTTCTCTACAAAATCAGATACCAAACAATTTACAGGTATTGAGTAAATAGCTGGATGCTGGTACTTAGAGAAAATTGTTTTTGGGTAATCTGGTATTCTCTTATTGGGACGGAGAAATGAGCGTAAAGTAACTACGAAAAAGTAGAAAAGATTGAAACGAACGATAATTTTATGCAACAAAAAAGCCCCAACGCAAAGCGTCAAGGCTTTTTACTCTCCAACGTTCCACTACTTTATGAAAAACTCCTAATTAAAATGGAGGGAAAGGCACTTAAGTGAATTGTAAACCACCTACTGTAAACCGTTACCTTCCTCCTCGACGGCCACCACCCATGCCTCCTTGCCCACCTTGCTGTTGGTTTTGCCCGCCGTCATCTTCTTTCTTTTGGTCATCGTTATTAACTGACTTTTTCTTTTTACCAAAAAGGCTAAAGTTTTCGTCAAAACTCATTTTACCGATGCGATAATTGAAAGAAACTCTGAATCCTCTGTTGTACATATAGTTTACACTATTTTGAGTAAACGTAGAGGATGTAAACTCATTCTTCATTTTGAAGGCTTCGGCAAAGAAGTTCTCAGCTCCTAAGCCAAGGCTACCCCGTTTGTTCTTGAAATCTTTCTTGATACCTAAGCTGTAGATTCCAAAACCACCTTGCGAACCTTGCAATTGTATTTGCTTAGAACGCATGAATCCAAAACCTTGTAAGCCCCAACCGTTTCCTAATGTTAAATTGGTAAAGAAACGGTAGTTAATCACCCAGCCCGAATTGCTTGTATTGAGCGAAGCAGTAGGGCTATTGTTTGTCAAAAATAAATGCGTTACATCGGCACCACCGCCAACAGACCATTTTGAGGTGACATTGATATTACCAAATAGGTTTAAACCATACGCTTCTTCTTTACCGATGTTCTGATAAGTGGTGGTAATTACCCCTTTATCGTCGGTGGTTCGTACACTCGTAATTGAATTGTCGGTGCGGCGACCAAAAACAGACGCATTCAAATATACCTTCTTGAAGAATGTACTTAATGACATTTCGACGTTATCCGTTAATTCGGGGTTCAAATACGGATTTCCGTATGAAATGTTCTGAGGGTTAGCAGCATTAATATTCGGGTTAAGGAATTGTACCGAAGGGCGTTGCAAGCGTCGGTTATAAGCCCACTTGATGGTTCGGCCACCTTTAAGGTTTTTCGAGATGTTGATACTTGGTACTAAGTTGCCATAATTAGGAATTGTGATTTTCTGATCTCCTGTAAAGCTGGCATTAATAAAAGTGTATTCGTATCGGCTACCTACCTTAAATGTCCACTTGCTGGTAGTTTGATGCGTAAATGAAAAATAACCTGCAGTTACGTTTTGGTCGTAGTTGAGCGTATTACCGGGTTGAGTAAGGCTTGGCAAAAGCTCACCAGTCGCACCTTGACCAAATAAGTACTTGAAATCACTTGATACTTGGCGGAAAATCCCTTTTCCACCAAACTCAAGTATCTGATTTTTTAGTAAAGGTGTTTGATAATCAGCCTGAACGGTTATTTCTTGGTTATAGCTTTCATTATCGTTTTTCTGACGCCCTGTAATTACATCCGTAGAGCCAAACAAGTCAGCTATGAAGTTGTTAGTACGGTTGTTGCGGCTATACTGGGTAGAGAGGCTAAACTCTTGATCAGGCTTCTCCATTTTGCGAGTATAGTCCACATTGAAATCATACGTATTTGAATAATCTTTGCTTTCAACGTCACGGCGTGCTGATGGGGTTGATGTCCCATCTTTAATGATTTGGGTAATCAAATCTTGGGTATTGCGGCTATTACGGGCACCATAGCGTAGAGCTGCCGAAAGGGAGTTGTTTTTGTCAATGTCGTAGTCCCAACTCAGGCGATAATTACCAAAAAGGCCATAGTTTTGGGTGTTGGCAGTTTGAACCGTGGTCAAATTATTAAGCAAATTGACCTGAGTATTTTCAAATCGTCCAGGGGTGTTGTAAGTGAGTCGTCCAAAGCCTCCCATCGAAAAACCCATTTTACCTTGACGTAGGTTTCCGTTCAAACCCATATTTGCACCACGATTTCCGATGCTGAGGTCGGTGGTCATGGTCAAGCCTTGTAAGGTGTTTTTCTTGGTAATGATGTTAATAATACCAGCAGAGCCTTCGGCATCGTATTTGGCTGATGGAGAGGTAATTACCTCTACCGACTTAATCATGTCAGACGGTAACTGTTTCAAGGCATCGGCTACACTGCTTGCTACAATGGTAGAAGGCTTGTTGTTGATTAGAACTCGAACATTCTGGCTACCCCGAAGCGACACGTTGCCGTCTAAGTCCACCGAAAGCATAGGTACTTTGCGGAGTACGTCGGTGGCATCACCACCTTTGTTGGTAATGTCTTTCTCGGCGTTATAAACTGTTCTATCTACTTTGTCTTCAATAAGTGCCGCTTGCCCTACTACATTTACTTCTTTAAGCATTTTCACATCAGGCGACATCCAAATGTTACCTAAGTTCAAATCTGTGCCTTTTTTCTCTACTTTAATGTTGTCAATAGTCTTGGCTCTCATACCAAGAAAATTTATTTTGAGTTGATACTCGCCAGCTGCAATGCCTTTCAAAGAAAATTTTCCTTTGTCGTCGGCCATGGCACCGTCCACAATTTTATTCGTTTTTTTATTCCAGAGGGCTACGTTTGCAAACTCTACTGGCTTGTTGGTAGTTGAATCCATCAGGATTCCTGCTATTTTTCCAGTGCCTCGTGGTTCGTCGTCTTGAGGTTGCTGCATATTTGGCATTTGGTTATTGCCACCACGCCCGCCGCCGCCAAAGCCACCGCCACCCATCGGAAACTGGGCCATCGAAATACCTGTGACGAATGTGAAAATCAGGGAGAATAAAATCTTTTTCATGTTTGTTGTGTTGAGTAATTCCTGTAAGTAGTTTGTGAAGTTTGGTGATAAATGGTATTAAATTAAGTTGATGATTAAAATAATGAAGTCAAAAAACATTCAAATTTCGTATAAAAGACACTTTCAATGCGCTTTTTGTTGCAGGAATTTTGAGTTTTTAAGCACTTTTTCGACCAAGAAGAACATTTTGGCTACGAAGCTAACGTTTTTGCATTTTTTCAATTTAGCGTATTTTAATCAAAAAGATTGATTCTGTTTGGTGCAAGCAAAATTGTATTTTTGAGATTACTATTTGCTTGATTATTAGTTGCTTATGGTTTTGGATTTTGCTGGTTGCCTCTTCTATAAAATTTAATTTTACCGATGTTATCTAATAGCAAATAGTTTGATATTATAAAAAAACAAAGGCGTGGGTTGTGCATAC
>JBGAVQ010000457.1:0-2089 GCA_044228045.1 Spirosomataceae bacterium | reverse complement strand
TTCAAACGATTATGACCAATTTTATGGGTCAAGTGTGGTAAAATGTAAGTCTCAAAATCTGATTCTGAAACATTCACAGGTAACTTATTCATAGGTTTTTTTATGATAAAGATACTTGAAATTCAACTAAACAACTTTTAGGTTAAAAAATAGTTGAGTAGCCACCCCACCCTTTTCTGCGTTTTTTCATCTTCTCTTTGATTGCAATCCTCTTTACATAAACCAATCATTTTTCAAATCATGAAAATCGTATTACTTAAACTCCAGAAATTGGGAGTAGCATTGGGTATGATGGTGCTAATGTTAGCCTGCAAAGAAGACTTTACCGATGAAAATGCCGCTCAGGTGAGTCAATTATCTGCTAAAAACGCCCGGGTATCGGCTACCTTAGACCATCCAGGTCGAACGCTCGCCGCCAATTGTTTTCAATGCCATGGTACCAATGGAAACGGATTGGAGCATTTGGCAGGGAAAAATGCCTCGGAAATTGTGGAAGAGCTTACTGAGATGAAAACCAAAAATCCAAGGGCCGATATTATGAATGTGCATGCCAAAGCATATACCACCGAAGAAATCAAATTGATTGGAGACTATTTTTCTAAACAATAAAACAAACAATCATGAAACGGAGAAAATTTTTAACAAATATAGGAGCAGCGTCTTTGGGAGTATCATTATTGCCATCTGCCTGGGCCGATGGAACACCAAGCAGTACACCCACTAATACCGTGCCAGGAAATACAGGTGCCAATGGCCGTGTGGTAGTAATTGGTGGAGGAATGGCGGGGACAACCGTAGCCAAGTATCTTCGTTTATGGGGCGGTACGGGCGTAGAAGTGACGCTCATTGAGCCCAATGCCGTTTATTACTCCAACATTTTTAGTAACATGGTACTAACGGGCGAACGAACTTTAAACCAGTTGACATTCAATTATACTGTTTTAAAAAGCAAATATGGGGTAAATGTAGTTCCTAATTCAGTCACAAACATTGACCCTGTTGGCCGAGATGTGAAGCTCAACAACGGCAGTAGCATTGCCTACGACCGCTTGGTGATTGCGCCTGGTATAGATTTTGACCCGTTGCCGATGTCTGGTACAGCCTCGGCTCAGGCAAAAATAGTACATGCTTGGAAAGCGGGTACGCAAACAACCAGTTTGAAGGCACAAATTCAGGCTATGACCTCAAAAGATACCTTTATTTTAACTATTCCTCCCAAGCCTTACCGATGCCCCCCAGGGCCGTATGAGCGTGCTTGTGTAGTAGCGGATTATCTCAAGCGCGTGAAGGGTGGGGGTAAAGTCATCATATTAGATGCTAATGCTGGCATCCAAGCTGAACCCGAGAATTTTACTAACGCTTTCAACAACACCCATAAAGGCATCATCACTTACGTTCCCAATGCTATTTTAAGCAGCATTGATGCCGATACAGGAACGGTCAATACCAGTGCGGGATCGTTTAAAGGCAAGGTTGTCAACGCCATTCCAGTACACAAAGCTGGCAATTTGATTACTCAATCGGGAATTGGACTGGCCAATGCTGGCGGTGGAAGATGGGCGGGCGTAAATGTACTTTCTTACGAATCTACGGCAGTACCCAAAGTGCATGTGATTGGCGATGCTTCTTCTACCACCCAACCCAAAGCAGGACACATAGCCAACGCCGAAGCCAAGGTTTGTGCAGATGCAATCATCCATTTGTTAAGAGGCGAAGCTATTAATCCAACTCCTATTACCAATTCGGCTTGTTTTACCCCAATTACTAAAAATACTGCCTCTTGGCTGTCGGTTGCCTTCCGATACGACCCTGCCAGTGGTACGATGGTACCGACGGGCAATGGCGTAACAGAATCTTTGGGGGCGAGTGGAGATAACTACGAAGAAATGATTAAGTGGTTTGAGAACCTAATGGCTGATACATTTGCCTGATAGTTAACCCAGACTGAAGTTTAATAATCATAGCGGTTTTATTTCTAGGACTTTCGCTTTTCTTTAAATTGCTTGAATTCTTGGATACATTAGTTCATTGACTAAATACTCAGTAAAAAGGTCTTTTCGTACTTGGTAAATAGTTCGTTTTACTTTTT
>JBGAVQ010000456.1:0-2091 GCA_044228045.1 Spirosomataceae bacterium | reverse complement strand
ATCCGAATGGCGGTGGGTTGCCAACGTGGAAACCCTACACAACCCAAAACGGCGAAACTATGATTTTGGATGATATGCCGGCATTAGCCAACGACCCTGACCGTGAAGCACGGAAGTCATTAGCGTAACCCACTCTGATAGGAGATTTACAAAATTGTAGAGACGTTGCCTGCAACGTCTTTACGGTACAACAATCGTTTTTCAAGACAAATGGATTTGGTAAAAGAATTGTCAAAATTTTCGGCAGCTACTATCTGCGAAGCACTCGGCAATAAAGGCAATTTGCCGTCGGGCATCAAACCCATTGCTGCAAACATGAAAATCTGTGGGTCAGCTTATACGGTTCAGACCATGCCTCGTGATAACGTTTTACTACATCGGGCGTATGCGTATGCCAAAGCAGGTGATGTGTTAATTGTTAATTGCTCAGGATTTTACGAAGCGGGCTATTGGGGCGATCTGATGAGCCTCGGGGCAAAAACTAAAGGCATAAACGGCTTAGTAATAGATGCGTGCGTGCGTGATGCCGACGACATTGAAGCAATGGGTTTTCCTGTTTTTTCGAGAGGTTTGTGTATTCGAGGCACTTCTAACCATGGCGACGGCACACTCAACGAACCCATCATTATTGGTGATGTGCTGATAAACCCAGGCGATATTATTGTAGGCGATCGTGATGGAGTAGTGGTTGTGCCTCAAAACAAAATTGAAGAAACCATAGAGAAAGCGATGGCTCGTGAAGCCAAAGAAGAACGTACCAGAGCCGAACTCCGAAAAGGCAACGTTTCGATTGATATTTATGGATGGAGAGAGAAGTTTGGATGGTAGAAACAGCATGATATACTAAACTGAATTAGGTTTGCAAGAAATAGGCTTGCGTTACGTTTGATAGGATATGGAACTTATCTTTGAAAAATCACAAATAGATTTGTTGCAAGAATTGCAACGAAATACTTCTGATAGACTGACTTATCAGAAGCTAACTACCTTGTTGATGCTTCATAAACAATACCCTATCAGTGAGATTGCCTTTATTTTGGGAGTTGATGCGAGTACGATTTATCGTCATTACCATCACTACCAGTCAAGTAAAAACTTCGATAATTATTTAGAACTTCACTACAAGCCTTGCGTGGGTAAATTAACCGACCAACAAAAAGAGTTGGTAAAAGCTTATGTAGCCGCCAATGTTTGTCATAGTTCCTTGGATGTATTAGCTTATATCAGGGATAGTTTTCAGGTGGAATACCAGCCAGATAGTGTGATTGCCTTGATGCACCGCTTAGGCTTTGTCTATAAAAAGACCCAATTAGTTCCTTCTAAGGCCGACCTTATAAAGCAAGAGCAGTTTGTTGATCAATTCAGAGCAATAGAACAAAATTTACCCGAAAACGAAGTAATTCTCTTCGGAGATGGCGTTCATCCTCATCACAATACCGAGTCAACTTATGCCTGGATACAGAAAGGTACAGAGAAGGAAATACTTTCTAACACAGGGCGAGTGAGAGTCAATATCAATGGTGCCATCAATCCAGCCAAGCCTTGTGAAATAGTCCACCATAAGGCAGACACCATTGATGCCAGTAGTACTATTATTTGGCTTTCTCTTATTGAAGCCCGTTTCACAACAAAAAAAGTAATCCATCTTTTTGTGGATAATGCTCGTTATTACCGTTCCAAAGAAGTCCAAAAGTATCTCGAACATTCACGGATTAAGATGAATTTTTTGCCGCCCTACTCCCCCAATCTTAATCCTATCGAAAGGCTTTGGAAATTCCTCAAAAAACAGATCATTAAGTCTAACTACACGCCTGACCCAAATGTTTTTCAACAAAGAATTGATGACTTCTTCAACGAAATTCACAATTACAAAGAACAATTGCAATCTTTGATAAATACTAATTTCCAAAAACTCAAACCTCTGCAAACAGGTTTGCAAACCTCTATTGGTTAAGTATAAATATGAAAATAGCAGTCTTGGGTCTTGGCGAAGCAGGTTCACATTTTGCCAACGACTTAGCTAAAATGGGTGTGGAGATGACAGGTTACGACCCTAATCCACTACGAGCATTACATCCGTCTGTGGCTATA
>JBGAVQ010000108.1:0-17415 GCA_044228045.1 Spirosomataceae bacterium | reverse complement strand
ATTGCTGATTTTATTTGTTTTTCAATTACCATATTAAGTAAATAAACACCATAAAGACACATTTTTGCCAACGTAACTAATTGATTACTAATACATTTACTCTCTAATTAGTACACTTTTAAATTGTCACATTACTTATGTATCCACTCCAATTAGTATCCAAGTGTTTAGTAAAAAACAATTTAGCGCTCTCAACGTTAATCTTTTTCATTTTATTAACCCCCTCAATTTCAAATGCTCAAGATTTTGATAACATATATAACAAATATATTTCTTCAATTGGAGGGCAAAAAGTCATTGATAGTGTAAAAACAATAGTTATTACTGGGATTACTCAAAATTCTGCAGAACAAACTGATAGAGTATTTAAGGCTTATCATAAAGTGCCTAATCTCCTTAAATACGAATTTTTTAATGCTAATAATTCTTTTTGGACTTGTTTTGATGGGAAAAATTTATGGACATACCTCCCTAAAAAGGGGAAACCCATACTCTCAAGTAATTTCAGTGGCGAAGTTGATTTAGACCCGATGTTTAATCATTTGGTGAACTATAAACGAGCCGGGTTAAAAGTGGATTCTATCTGCAAAAAAATAATTGATAGTAAATCATATTTTGAAATTAGGCTTGAAGGTCATAATCGGAAATACTACTTTTATTTAGACGAAAAAACACTTACGCTCAATATTGAAAAAATAATCGCACCGAATTCGACACGTGAAATGATATATTCAGACTACAGGTGGATAAGTGGTGTGTTTATGCCATTTTCAATAGAAAGTCGAAATGAAGGTACCACTTTTAGCACAACTCGAAGACATCAATTAGTCGAAATAAATAGTACCCTAAATGCTTCTATTTTTCAATGTTCCCCTGATAAATGAAAATTATACGTACCTATCAAGGTTTCCTAATCTTTATCGCACTTTGTTGCATATATGGTCTGCTAAATTTTGTTGCAGATAAACACATTTATACTGATGAATATTATTACAATCTTTTAGGAGAAAAACTAAACTTTGAGCGCATTGAGAAAATCATCAATAACAAAAAAGAAAATATTTGGTTCGGCTATATCTTAATCCCAATAATCTATATCATAAAATTCACCTTAATTGCGGGTATCCTTAGCATAGGATTATTTTTTATTTTAAATCGCTTTGAATTCAAAAAAGCATTTTATTTAGCAATTATAGCAGAGTATATATTTTTGATTCCAGCACTTTTAAAACTTCTCTGGTTCTTGGTTATCCAAACAGATTATCAAGAAGTGGATTTACAAAGTTTTTATCCTCTGTCGTCACTCAATTTCTTTGATTATCAGAGTCTCGATAAATGGTTGCTTTATCCTTTGAAATTACTCAACTTGTTTGAAGTCACCTATTGGTTTGTATTGGCTTATGGAATAGCCAAAATCATTAAACAAGATTTAGCAAGTGGCATGAAAGTGGTTTTAGCGTCTTATGGTGCGGGTTTGGTGCTTTGGGTGGCTTTAGTCATGTTCTTAACCGTCAATTTAGGCATCTAATGAAAAAGATACTATTGTTTTCCATAATTGGTTTAATGCTGAGTACGGCAGGCTATCTTTTACTTCGCACCTTGCAACAATCAAAAGTTAATAAACAGACAGTCAATAATATACAGCTGTTACCTTCTGTAACTGTGCATGGTTTAGATAGTGTGTCTTTTCTGTCTAACGCTCATGCTGGTATAAAAGGTACAGTAGTTTTTTATTTTGGTTCTACTTGTGATCATTGTCAGCAGGAGGCCGAAGAAGTCAAAAAGCATGCTCAACAATTCAAAGAAGTAAGTCTGCTGTGGCTTTCACCAGAACCTTTGGCAGACCTTCAACTATTTGAGAAAAAATATGCCTTGCAAAAAAGCGTTCCCATGCTTCGCATCGCTCAGGTTGATTTAAAAATAGCTACCAAACAGCTTGGTTTTCATACAATTCCTACTATTTTGGTTTATAACACACAAGGTACACTTCAAAAAAAATTCATTGGTGAAACCAAAATCGAAGCCATTCTAAAGTATCTGAAATGAAATCGTTACGCCAACATCAACGCTTTCATGTGCGCCAACACGGCCAAAGCGATTGTGGAGTAGCCTGTTTGCTGGCGGTAATCCGCTATTATGGCGGCAACACCACTATTGAGAACCTTCGCCAACACAGTGGCACAGACAAAGAAGGCACCAGCCTCTATGGACTCTATGAAGCCGCCAACCGCTCAGGCTTTACTGCCGAGGGCTGCGAAGCAGACCCAGCAGCGTTGATAGCGCACGAGCAACCTGTTATTTTGCACGTACTGATGGATGGCAAACGCCAGCATTACGTGGTCTGTTATGGCTACGAAAAGGGATGTTTTTTGATAGGAGACCCTGCAATGCCGCAGCTAATGCACTGGTCTGTGAGCCAGTTGGAACAAGCCTGGCCGTCGCATAAATGCCTTACTTTAGTGCCTAATGAGGCTTTTGAAACTACTCAAACGCAACAAACCGCCCAAAAAACATGGCTTTGGGGCTTGTTGCAAGAAGATGTTCCCCTCCTTGCCATGGGTACTTGCTTAGGAGTGTTGGTTACGTTACTCGGCATGGCAATGACCATTTTTTCACAACGCTTAATAGATGACATCTTACCCAAACATGATGCCAAGCGGCTATCGTTAGGCTTGGGTTTGGTAATTATTTTGCTACTGGCACGAGTCGGTATTTCGGCATTACGCTCATTTTTTCTGCTTCGCCAGAGCCAAGATTTCAACAACCGCATCGGCTTTCGGTTCTACGAAACCTTGCTTCGTTTGCCCAAATCGTTTTTTGATACCCGCAAAATTGGTGAATTAGTTGCTCGCCTACATGATACTCGGCGCATTCAATCCGTTATTAGTCAGCTAGTTGGCAGTTCATTCATTGAGGTATTGGGTGTAGTAATATCATTATGTTTTTTATTTGCCTACCACTGGCAAACGGGCTTAGTATTACTGGTTTGTTTGCCCTTATACGGGTTCTGGATTTTTCGGTTCAATCGTCCCATTTTTAATATTCAACGAGAGGTGATGGTAGCCTATGCTCAAAGCGAAAGCCAGTACATTAGCTCTATGCAGGGCATTGCCGAAATCAAGAATTTCAACAAAGAAGACTATTTTGGAGAAATCAACCGTAGTATTTATGGCGCATTACAAGAAAAAGTGTTCTTGTTAGGCAAATGGCAAGTTAGGCTTTCGGTTATTGTTGGCATCATTGAAGCCCTCTTTATGGGCGGAATGTTGGCTTTTACTTCGTGGCAAGTGTATCAAAACCAACTCAAATTAGGCGAAATGATGGCTGTTGTGGGCATCGGTAGCTCGTTGTTGCCTAACGTAACCCGATTAGCCTTGTTGAGTATTCCACTAAACGAAGCCAAAGTTGCCTTCCAGCGGATGTTTGAATTTGTGAGTATCCCACCCGAAGCTAACATTTTGGCAGAAACAGTGCTTGTGCAAAGGTTTGAATCCTTGCGATTTCAAGACGTATCCTTCCGTTTCTCAGGCCGTAAGCGACTTCTCCATCAAATTAATTTTGAAATTAGCAGCGGCGAGTTAATTGGAATTATTGGCGAAAGTGGTGGTGGCAAAAGTACCCTTTGCCAATTGATAGAGAAGTTTTACGAACCCGAAAGTGGTGAAATCTGGGTAAATAGCACCATTTCTTTTTCACGTATTTTGCCAGCTATTTGGCGGGCAAAAGTGGGCGTAGTGCCTCAACAGATTCATCTTTTTAATGGCACAGTCTTAGAAAACATCTGCTTGGATAATAAACAAGAAGAAACCAAAAAAGTTGCTGATTTCTTGCAAGAATACGGTTTTATGCCCTTCATTAACACTTTACCAAAAGGCTTATTTACAATTATTGCCGAAGATGGCGTTCATCTATCTGGTGGTCAAAAACAATTGCTCGCCCTTGCCAGAGCTTTGTACAAAAAACCAAGTTTATTAGTCTTGGACGAAGCAACCGCCTCTCTCGACCCTCAAACCGAACAGGTTGTACTGAACCTTTTGGAACGATTAAAGGTAGAAGGTACTGCTATTATTTTTATCTCTCACCGAGCACAGTCTTTACAACCCATTAGTAATCAACTATTTCAACTAAAAGAAGGGCGACTTTCGTTACTACGAACTACCTTTGAACCAGCATAATAAAAAAGCGTCTGGCAGCACAAACTGCCAGACGCTTGACTTTATAATCTACTCGTTGTTACACGTACTCACGCTTCCGACGCACAAATCGCTCTTTGGTTTCTACAATCGGCTCGATGTCGTCTTTTGAAGTCACAACAAAGTTTTCGTAACGACGGATACCTGTACCCGCAGGGATGAGGTGCCCCACAATTACGTTCTCTTTAAGACCTTCTAATCCATCCATCTTGGCACGTACAGCGGCTTCGCTCAATACCTTGGTGGTTTCTTGGAACGACGCTGCCGAAATGAAGCTGTCTGTACCCAACGATGCCTGTGTAATACCTTGCAACATAGGTTGCGACACCGCTGGCATGGCATCACGCACTTGTACTTGCTTGAGGTCACGGCGTTTGAGGCTTGAGTTCTCGTCTCTTAACTGACGGCTGATGATAATCTGACCTACTTTAAATTTGTCGGACTCGCCAGCATCAATCACTACTTTTTTGTCAAGAATACCATCGTTTTCTTCACGGAACGCCCATTTATCTACTGACTGCCCTTCGAGGAAGCTCGTATCGCCCGGATCCATGATGTTGACTTTCTGCATCATTTGGCGCACAATAGACTCGATGTGCTTGTCATTGATTTTTACCCCTTGTAAGCGGTAAACTTCCTGAATTTCGTTTACCAAATACTCTTGAACAGCCGTTGGCCCTTTGATTGATAGGATGTCTGATGGCGTAATGGCACCGTCTGAAAGTGGCATACCTGCCCGCACAAAGTCGTTTTCTTGTACTAAAATCAGTTTTGAAAGAGGTACAAGGTATTTTTTCTCGATCAATCCATCTTTTGATTTGATGAAAATTTCACGATTACCACGCTTAATAGTACCAAATGCCACAACCCCGTCAATTTCAGACACTACTGCCGGATTTGATGGATTACGAGCCTCGAACAATTCAGTTACCCGTGGCAAACCACCTGTAATATCACGAGTTTTACCAATCGAACGGGCAATTTTTGCTAATACCTGCCCTGTTCTTACTTTTGCACCTGGCTCTACTGATAAGCGTGCACTCACTGGCAAGTTGTAGCCTTTTTCTTCGCCACCGCCTGTTACAACAATAGATGGGTTCTTGGTTTTATCACGGCTTTCAATAATTACTTTTTCTTTGAAGCCTGTTTGTTCGTCAAATTCTTCTTTAAAGGTGATACCCTCTTCAACAGCCTCATAAGAAGCAACCCCCTCAATTTCAGACAAAATCAAAGCATTAAATGGATCCCAAGCGCAAAGCTCAAAACCTTTCTTTACCTTTTGGCCATCCTTCACTTTCATGAATGCTCCGTAAGGTACGTTGTTTGAGATCAGTACTTGACCGTTTGCTTCGCTGATGATTTGTATCTCTCCAGAGCGACCCATCACAATTTCAACAGGTTTTCCGTCAGCATCAGTAGTGTCAACAGTACGCATTTCTTCGTACTTCACAATTCCATCAAACTTGGCCTTAATGTTAGCTTCAAGCGTAATGTTCTGGGCAGTACCACCCACGTGGAATGTACGAAGTGTAAGCTGTGTACCTGGCTCACCAATTGATTGTGAGGCAATTACACCTACGGCTTCGCCATTTTCAACCATCCGTCCAGTGGCAAGGTTACGTCCATAACACTTGGCACATATACCATTGCGGGTTTCGCAAGTCAATGGTGAGCGTAGTTCTATTGTTTCAATAGAAGTTTCATCAATATACGCTGCTACTTCTTCTGTTATTTCAATACCCGCTTTCAAGATAAGCTCACCTGTAAGTGGATCAAAAATATCATGAACCGAAACCCGACCCAAAATACGCTCAGACAGTGGTTCAACAATGTCTTCATTGTCTTTCAGGGCCGACATTTGAATACCACGAAGCGTGCCACAGTCTGGTTCAACCACAATAACATCTTGGGCAACATCATGCAAACGACGTGTCAGGTAACCAGCATCGGCCGTTTTGAGTGCAGTATCAGCCAAACCTTTACGAGCACCGTGGGTTGAGATGAAGTATTCCAATACGTCGAGGCCTTCTTTGAAGTTCGACAAGATTGGGTTTTCGATGATTTCGCCTACCGAACCCTGTAAGTTCTTTTGAGGCTTTGCCATCAAACCACGCATACCACCCAACTGACGAATCTGTTCACGAGAACCACGGGCTCCAGAGTGCATCATCATGTAGATGGAATTGAAGCCTTGTTCGTCGTTTTCCAACTGTTTCATCAGGGTTTCGGTGATTTTTGAGTTCACACGAGTCCATGTATCAATCACTTGGTTATAACGCTCGTTATCGGTAATAAGACCCATCAAGTAGTTGTCTTGAATACCCGCTACTTTCTCTTTTGCTTCGGCAACAAGTCCTTTCTTCTCGTCTGGGATTTTCACATCTGACAATCCGATAGACAAACCTCCACGGAAGGCCATCTGGAAACCTAATTCTTTGATATCATCTAAGAACTTAGCTGTACGAGATACTCCTGATTCTTTGAATATCTGACCAATAATCTGTTGTAATTTTTTCTTGGTCAACAACTCATTGATATATCCTACTTCTTCGGGTACACATTGATTAAACAGTACACGTCCAGCTACGGTATCAATAAGTTTGACTTCAAGTTTACCATCCTCGTTCTTTACCTTTGCCCGAACCTTAATGTTGGCGTGCTTAGACAACCGACCTTCGTTAATGGCAATTATTACTTCCTCAAAGTTGTAAAACTTCATTCCTTCGCCTATAATCGGATATGCGGGTGTGCTTTTACGTCCTTTGGTTACGTAATAAAGACCCAACACCATGTCTTGCGATGGTACGGTAATAGGTGCGCCATTGGCAGGGTTCAGGATATTGTGCGAAGCCAACATCAACAACGATGCTTCTAAAATGGCCTCTTGTCCGAGTGGTACGTGAACAGCCATCTGGTCACCGTCAAAGTCGGCGTTGAAGGCCGTACAAACCAACGGGTGAAGCTGGATAGCCTTTCCTTCGATTAATTTAGGCTGAAACGCCTGAATACCCAAACGGTGAAGTGTTGGAGCACGGTTGAGCAACACAGGATGTCCTTTCAACACGTTTTCCAAAATATCCCAAACTACAGGGTCTTTGCGATCTACTATTTTCTTGGCTGACTTTACAGTCTTGACGATTCCACGCTCAATTAACTTTCTGATAATGAATGGCTTAAACAACTCAGCTGCCATATCTTTGGGCAATCCGCACTCGTGTAATTTGAGCTCGGGGCCTACCACAATTACTGAACGACCCGAATAGTCCACCCGCTTACCCAAAAGGTTTTGACGGAAACGACCTTGCTTTCCTTTCAGCATATCCGAAAGCGATTTCAAAGCACGGTTTCCTTCTGAACGAACGGCGTTTACTTTACGAGAGTTGTCAAACAACGAATCAACAGCTTCTTGAAGCATCCGTTTTTCGTTACGGAGAATTACTTCTGGGGCTTTGATTTCGATCAGACGTTTCAAGCGGTTGTTCCGAATAATAACCCGACGATACAAATCATTCAAGTCAGACGTAGCAAACCGACCGCCATCTAAAGGTACTAAGGGGCGTAATTCTGGCGGAATAACAGGAACCATCCGGATAACCATCCATTCTGGGCGGTTTTCGATGCGTCCGTTAGCCTCACGTAAGGCTTCAACTACTTTTAATCGTTTGAGCGCATCTTGCTTACGTTGCTGCGAAGTGTCCGTTGAGGCCAAGTTCCGCAAATCGTACGAAAGTTCGTCCAATTTGGTACGACTCAATAGCATTTCGAGGGCGTCAGCACCCATTTTAGCAATAAACTTATTGGGATCAGTGTCTGGCAATAGTTGATTTTCACGGGGGAGTTTGTCCACTATATCAAGGTATTCGTCTTCGGTCAAGAAGTCGAGTTGCGACACACCATCTTCTGCTTTGATACCCGGCTGCACTACGGCATACCGTTCGTAGTAGATGATTTGATCCAGTTTCTTGGTTGAAAGACCAAGCAAGTAGCCAATTTTATTAGGCAAACTACGGAAATACCAAATGTGTGCTACCGGAACCACCAACTCGATGTGTCCCATGCGCTCACGGCGAACTTTCTTTTCGGTTACTTCTACACCACAGCGATCGCAGATGATGCCTTTGTAACGAATCCGCTTGTATTTGCCACAGTGACATTCCCAGTCTTTTACTGGTCCAAAAATACGTTCGCAAAACAAGCCACCCATTTCGGGCTTATAGGTACGATAATTGATGGTTTCGGGCTGAGTAACCTCGCCGTATGAGCCTTCCAGAATAGACTCAGGCGAAGCCAAACTAATCGTTACCGACTGAAAGTCACTGGTGAATTTTCTATTTTTTTTGAATGACATTTTCTTATGGTTATGAGTGAAAATGGTCCATTAACTTATTCTAAGGTGATTTCAAGAGCTAAACCTCTCAATTCGTGAATCAATACATTGAATGACTCTGGAATGTTTGGTTTTGGCAAGTTTTCGCCTTTTACGATGGCTTCGTAAGCTTTCGCTCTACCTACCACATCATCGGACTTCACCGTTAGGATTTCTTGCAAGATGTTGGCTGCCCCGAAGGCTTCAAGTGCCCATACTTCCATCTCGCCAAAACGCTGTCCACCAAATTGGGCTTTACCACCCAACGGCTGTTGCGTAATGAGTGAGTATGGACCAATTGAACGGGCGTGCATCTTGTCGTCAACCAAGTGGCCGAGTTTGAGCATATAGATAATACCCACGGTGACAGGCTGGTCAAATTTATGACCTGTTAAGCCATCATACAGATAGGTACGACCAAACTTGGGCAACCCTGCGGCGGTAAGTTCTGCATCTACTTGGTCTTCGGTAGCGCCATCAAAAATTGGCGTAGCGTACTTTTTGCCTAATTTCTGGCCTGCCCATGCCAATACCGTTTCGTAAATCTGCCCCAAGTTCATACGTGATGGCACACCAAGTGGGTTCAACACAATATCAACAGGCGTGCCGTCTTCAAGGAATGGCATGTCTTCATCACGTACAATACGAGCTACAACCCCTTTGTTACCGTGACGACCCGCCATTTTATCCCCAACTTTCAGCTTACGTTTTTTGGCAACATATACTTTCGCCAATTTTACAATACCGGCTGGTAGTTCGTCACCAACTTCAAGAGCAAACCGTTCACGTTTGAACTGACCACCTATTTCGCTACGGCGATGGTTGTAGTTTTTCACCAATTTCACTAAAAGATCGCTGGTGTGTGGATCTTCTGTCCAACCTTCAAGCACCAAGTCATTTAGTAAGTTAGCTTCTTCTGGCACTACAAAGCTACTTTCGTCCCTGAATGGGTTCTTATCTGGGAACAGCGTACCTTCAATGAGCGAACTGGTAAACTTGGCTCCTTTGGGTACTATTTCATTTCCAAACTTGTGCTTAACGCCTTGGCTTGTTCTACCTTCGAGTAGCTCAATGGTTTTACCAACCATGACGGCTTTCAAGCTGTTTAGATTTTTGCCATATTGCTTCATCAGAACTTTCAATTGTTCCTTTGATTTTGAACGGTCTTCTTTGTCTGGGCGGCTAAATAGTTTGGTATCAATTACAACTCCTTTTAACGACGGTGGTGCTTTTTTAGAGGCATCCTTTACGTCACCTGCTTTGTCACCAAAGATTGCACGAAGTAGTTTTTCTTCTGGCGTAGGATCCGACTCTCCTTTTGGTGTAATCTTACCAATCAAGATATCACCTTCTTTTACTTCTGTACCTACTCGCACAATGCCGTTTTCGTCGAGATTCTTAACCGTTTCTTCCGAAACGTTCGGGATTTCTGCTGTCAATTCTTCTTCACCTCGCTTGGTATCACGTACTTCTAATTCAAACTCTTCGATGTGCAACGATGTGAATATATCTTGGCGAACTACCCGCTCCGAAATCACGATCGCATCTTCAAAGTTGTATCCTTGCCAAGGCATGAACGCTACTTTCATATTGCGCCCAAGTGCTAATTCTCCTCTTTCGGTAGCATATCCTTCACAAAGTATATCTCCTTTTACCAATTTTTGTCCTTTATAGACCATTGGTTTGAGGTTGATACAAGTATCTTGGTTGGTACGACGGAACTTGATGAGCTTATAGGTTTTTACTTCACTATCGAAGCTCACCAATCTCTGATCATTCGTCAAATCGTAACGTACTACTATTTTGGTAGCATCAACAGAAATCACTTCACCGTCGGCTTCGGCAGTATGAAGTGCCCGTGAATCAACTGCTACACGGCCTTCAAGACCCGTACCCACAATAGGAGCTTCTGGACGCAACAAAGGCACTGCTTGACGTTGCATGTTTGAACCCATCAAGGCACGGTTAGCATCATCGTGTTCCAAGAAAGGAATCAAAGATGCTGCAACCGACACAATCTGATTAGCGGCAACATCCATGTATTGCGCTTCTGTTGGGTCAATCATCGGGAAGTCGCCTTCATAGCGAGCCTTCACTTTATCTATGTCAAAATCACCTGCATCATTAACTGACGCACTGGCTTGGGCAATGTGAGCACCGTCTTCTTCTTCGGCAGTCAGATACACCACATTGTTTTGCACTTTGCCGTCTTCGATTGGGCGGTATGGGGTTTCGATAAAGCCCATCGAGTTCACTTTGGCATATACACAAAGCGACGAAATCAATCCGATATTAGGTCCTTCTGGTGTTTCGATAGTACACAAACGCCCATAGTGGGTGTAGTGAACGTCACGAACCTCAAAACCAGCTCTTTCACGAGAAAGTCCACCTGGTCCTAATGCTGACATCCGTCGTTTGTGAGTAATTTCGGCCAACGGGTTGGTTTGATCCATAAACTGGCTCAATTGGTTAGTACCAAAAAACGAGTTAATGACCGACGAAAGCGTACGGGCATTGATCAAATCAACAGGCTTAAAGTCCTCGTTGTCACGCACATTCATCCGCTCCTTAATCGTACGAGACATTCTGGCAAGACCCACGCCAAACTGAGCGTAAAGCTGCTCGCCTACGGTACGTACTCGACGGTTAGAGAGGTGGTCAATATCATCTACTACGGCTTTGGAGTTGATAAGACCGATAAGATATTTTACAATGGCGACGATGTCTTCGGTAGTGAGGACTCGAACGCTCATGGCGGTTTCTAACTGTAATTTTTTGTTTACCCGATAACGACCAACTTCACCCAAGTCATAACGCTTGTCTGAAAAGAACAAGCTATGAATAATATCTCGGGCGGTTTGTTCATCGGGGGCTTCAGTATTACGAAGCTGGCGATAAATTTGCTCAACAGCCTCTTTTTCAGAGTTAGATGAGTCTTTTTGAAGAGTGTTGTAGATGATGTTGTAATCAGCTACGTTGGCATCTTCTCGGTGTAAAATGATAGACCGAACACCAGAATCCATGATGGTTTCGATGTCGTCTTCGCTAAGCACCGAGTCACGCTCGAGTAGGATTTCATTACGGTCAATGGTTACAACCTCACCAGTGTCTTCGTCCACAAAGTCTTCTTGCCAGGTGCGAAGTACTCTTGCCGCTAATTTACGACCAACTGCTTTTTTGAGACCTGCGGGTGTTGCGTTAATTTCTTCTGAAAGCTCAAACAAGTCTAAGATTTCTTTGTCAGAACCAAAGCCAATGGCACGAAGTAGCGTGGTAACGGGAAATTTCTTCTTCCGGTCAATGTATGCATACATCACGCTATTCACATCAGTTGAGAATTCAATCCAAGAACCTTTGAACGGAATGATACGAGCAGAGTACAATTTTGAGCCATTGGTGTGCTTGCTCATAGAGAAGAATACCCCTGGCGAACGGTGTAACTGCGACACAATAACCCGCTCGGCACCGTTTATCACAAACGAAGCCTTACCAGTCATGTAAGGGATATTCCCCAAAAACACCTCTTGCTCGATGGTCACAAACTCTTCATTGTCGGCATCGTTACATGAAAGCCGAAGCTTTGCTTTGAGCGGAACAGAATAAGTGAGACCACGGTCAATACACTCATCTACTGAGTATTTGGGTGGATCAATGGTATAATCAATGAACTCCAGCACGAAGTTCTCTCGAGAGTCCGAAATCGGGAAGTTTTCAGCGAATACTTGGTAAAGCCCCTCATTTTTGCGGTGCTCTGCAACGGTATCAATCTGAAAAAAATCCTGAAACGACTCTAATTGCACATCGAGCAAATCCGGATATTCGATAACCGGATGGATGCTGGCAAAATTGTGTCGTTGAGTCTGATTGGTAGTAGCCAAGGCGTTTTTAACTTTTGAGTGTAGATACAAAACTCATACTTGCGCTGCTTTTGCAGTGCAATAGAAAACGAAATAGTTTAATAATCAGTATGTTAAGTTTCGTAGGCACGCCGTCTGATGTCCCTTTTCGTTTTCCCTACGAAGTAGAAAACGTGTTTCGGATACAGCCGGGAAGGTTAGGAAAGATTGCTTTGGGCCATACTCTTGCCCAAAAAGCGTGCAAAGGTAAGAATATTTTATCTTAATACAAGAAATTTTTACTAAAAAACACAGCAGGTCTGACAAATGTCAGACCTGCTGTAAGAGATTCAAGATCTGGTAGTAGTCGCTTATTTAACTTCTACTTCGGCACCAGCTTCTTCAAGTGATTTGCGCAAGCCTTCGGCTTCGTCTTTAGAAACACCTTCTTTGATTGGCTTCGGTGCAGTATCAACAAGTTCTTTGGCTTCTTTCAATCCAAGACCAGTCAAATCTTTCACAAGTTTTACAACAGCCAATTTGTTAGGGCCAGCTGCCTTCAACACTACGTCAAATGCTGTTTTTTCTTCAACAACTGGAGCTGCGTCACCGCCACCACCAGCTACTGCTACTGCTACGGGAGCTGCTGCAGGCTCAATGCCATAATCGTCTTTAAGGATTTTAGCTAACTCATTTACTTCTTTCACAGTTAAGCTTACCAACTGTTCTGCGAATGCTTTCAAATCTGCCATTTTTATCGAAATTTGATGGTTGTACGTTTTGTTAAATTACGGTTTACAGCATTAAGTTACTTTGACGAACCAATTGCTGTAAACTTATTGTTAGGAGAATTATCCTTCTCGTTCAGATAAGGTTTTTAAAATACCAGCCAGTTTGTTACCACCGCTTTGAAGGCCAGAAATAACATTTTGTGCTGGTGATTGCAACAAGCCAATAACTTCGCCTATTAACTCTTGTTTTGACTTCAATGTCAATAGCGTATCCAATTGGTCATGACCAATAAATAAGCTGTAATCCACCGAAGCTCCTTTGAGTTTAAGTTTATTATTAGCGCCACTTTCCTTAATAAAATCCTTGATTAATTTTGCTGGAACCTTGCCAGATTCGGCATGAAACATAACACCCGAAAAACCTTTGAGTACACTCTCATCAAATGAGGTGTAGTCGGTGTCAAGTTGCTCAAGGGCTTTTGAAATTAACGTGTTTTTAAACACTTTATATTCAACGCCACGGTTGAAGCACAACCGACGAAGGCTATTGGTTTGTTCTACCGACATTCCAGAGGCATCCGTGATGTAGAAGTACGGAGTGGTCTTGAACTTTTCAGCCAACTCCTCAATGATTGCGCCTTTTTCTTCTCTCGTCATGATTAGATGCCGTTTACTGTTCCTTTATCAATCTTCACACTTGGACTCATCGTACTCGACAAATGGATTGTCTTCACGTACGTTCCCTTTGATGATGATGGCTTTAATTTTACAAGTGTGTTTATTACTTCTTGTGCATTTTCGGCGATCTTCTCGGGGCTGAACGACACTTTACCCACAGAGGTATGAATGATACCATATTTGTCAACCTTAAAGTCAATTTTACCAGCCTTTACTTCTTTCACAGCCTTAGCTACGTCGAGTGTTACTGTACCTGACTTGGGGTTGGGCATCAGACCTCTTGGGCCTAAAATCTTACCCAAACGACCAATCTTCGCCATAATTGTTGGCATTGTGATGATAACATCCACATCAGTCCATCCTTTTTCGATTTTCTGGATGTAATCGTCAAGACCCACGAAATCGGCACCTGCGGCTGTTGCATCTGCTTCCTTGTCAGGAGTACAGAGTACCAACACACGCACTTCTTTACCTGTTCCGTGAGGCAAGGCTACCACACCCCGAACCATTTGGTCGGCTTTGCGGGGGTCAACTCCCAAATGCACATCAATATCAACTGAAGAGTCGAATTTGGTGTAAGAAATCTCTTTCAAAATTTCCGCTGCTTTGTTAAGCGAAACGGCCTCTTTTGAGTCAAATTTTGAAATCGCTTCTTTTTGTTTTTTCGTCAACTTTGCCATGTTTTGTTTCGTTAATTGTTAATGGGTTATCGTTAATTGAAAATAGTTTTTACTATCAACTATTAACCATTAATCATTAACTCAGAAATCAGAAGGGTTTCTGCCCTGTTACGGTAATACCCATGCTTCGGGCTGTGCCAGCTACCATGCTCATAGCAGCTTCAACCGTAAAGCAGTTCAGATCGGGCATTTTGGTTTCGGCAATCTTGCGTACTTGATCCCAAGACACAGCGCCTACTTTTTTAAGATTGGGTTGAGCCGAACCAGTTTTCACATTTGCTGCTTCTTTGAGCATCACCGCCGCCGGTGGCGTTTTGATGACGAATTCAAATGATTTGTCAGCGTAGTAGGTAATTAGTACAGGCAGAATCATACCCATTTTTTCTTGGGTACGAGCATTAAACTGCTTGCAAAATTCCATGATGTTCAGACCTTTCGAACCCAGCGCTGGGCCAATTGGTGGCGAGGGATTGGCTTGACCACCCTTAACCTGCAATTTGACGTATCCAACAACTTGTTTTGCCATGGGTTTTTATAGTTTACAGCTTATAGCCTACAGCTTAAGTATTGCTACTTTATACTATAAAAGACTAAAAACTAAACGGTTGGGCTGTTGCCAGCCTATATTTAAACATAGATAACCAAAAGCGAAGATGTTAGCGTACATTTAAACAAAGTAGGCGAATGTCTAATTTGCTAAATCTACTTATTTTATCTTGTGAACTTTTGATATAAAAGAGGCTTTCCGAAAACATTGACCAAGAGGGAAGCAGTTGGCCGATTCAATTGTCAATCTCACAAAATGACTGAATCTTATGTTGTTGGTTAGCTTTGCTTTTCTACTTGTGAGTAGTTCAATTCAACAGGGGTATTACGTCCGAAGATTTTTACCATCACATTCAGTTTTTTACGCTCGTCAAAAATCTCCTCTACATTCCCTGTAAATCCACTAAATGGACCGTCTATTACTTTTACTTCTTCGCCTTTCAAGAACATCACCGAAACGGTTATTTCTTCTTGTGCAGCTTCTTCGGCTTTACCCAAAATCCTATTTATTTCTGACTGACGAAGTGCTACGGGAGTTTTGGATGTACCTCCAGTATTAGCACTCAAAAAGCCAATCACTCCTGGCAAGCTGGTAATCATGTGAACAACCTCACCATTGCTTAAATCAGCCTCAAGCATGATATAACCAGGAAAGAACGACTTTTCTCGAACTCGCTTCTTTCCGTTACGTACTTCATATACCTTTTCGGCTGGAATAAGTACTTGCGGCACATAGTCTGTCAGACCTCGCCGGTTAGCTTCATTTTCGAGGTAGGTTTTAACCTTTTTCTCTTGCCCCGAAACAGCTCTTAGCACATACCAGTTGAGTCCTGCCATGATTCAGATTTAGAATGAGGTGTAAAATAGATTCAGACCATTTTCGAATGCAAAGTCAATTAACCCGACCAAGATTGCAAAAATGAACGAGGCTACTAACACAAGCCATGTGCTTGATTGGAGTTCGCTCATCTTGGGCCAAGTCACTTCTTTTGTGATTTCTTCCCAAGATTCTTTTAAAAAGGTTTTAATCTTTTCCATTCAGGTTTGAATTTCGAGTTTCAATAATTAGTTGGCATATCCTGCCAACTAATTGCCGAAAACTGCTTTATAGGGTTGCACGGGCACCAGGATTCGAACCCAGACCGACGGTTTTGGAGACCGTAGTTCTACCCTTAAACTATGCCCGTGGGTATCCGTTTGAAAACGGGACTGCAAAGATACGAAATCTATTAACAAAAAAACAAGTGCACCCCCGAAAAGATGCACTTGTTTGATATGATATAGATTGCTTATGCAATAATTTCAGTAACCTGACCTGCACCTACTGTACGACCACCTTCACGGATAGCGAAACGGAGACCTTTCTCCATGGCGATTGGATAGATGAGTTTTACTTCGATGGTGAGGTTATCACCAGGCATTACCATTTCTACGTTTGCTGGCAAAGTGATTTCGCCTGTAACGTCGGTGGTACGGAAATAAAACTGAGGACGGTACTTGTTAAAGAATGGTGTGTGACGGCCACCTTCTTCTTTACTCAACACGTAGATTTCGGCTTTGAAATGAGCATGTGGTTTTACTGAACCTGGCTTACAAATAACCATACCCCGACGGATTTGCTCTTTGTCAATACCACGCAATAATAAACCTACGTTGTCACCAGCTTCGCCACGATCTAAGATTTTGCGGAACATTTCAACACCTGTCACTACTGACTTCAAGTTCTCAGCATTAAGGCCAAGTATATCTACTGCCTCACCTGAGTTGATAACACCACGCTCAATACGACCAGTGGCAACAGTACCACGGCCTGTGATTGAGAATACGTCTTCAACTGGCATCAAGAATGGCTTGTCTGTTTCACGAGCAGGGGTTGGAATAAATGAATCAACAGCATCCATCAATTGGTTGATTGTATCAACCCATTTTGCTTCGCCGTTTAATCCACCAAGTGCTGAACCTTGGATTACTGGGATGTTGTCGCCATCATAGCTATAGAATGACAACAAATCACGAATTTCCATTTCAACAAGTTCTAACAACTCGGGGTCATCTACCATGTCCACTTTGTTCATGAAAACAACCAATTGAGGTACACCTACTTGGCGTGCCAACAAGATGTGTTCACGAGTTTGGGGCATTGGCCCGTCGGTAGCGGCTACCACCAAGATGGCACCGTCCATCTGAGCAGCACCTGTAACCATGTTCTTCACGTAGTCGGCGTGACCCGGACAGTCCACGTGAGCATAGTGACGGTTCTTTGTCTGATATTCAACGTGAGCCGTGTTAATTGTGATACCACGCTCTTTTTCTTCGGGAGCGTTATCAATTGAAGAGAAGTCACGCTTTTCGGCCAAGCCTGAGGTAGCCAATACGGTCGTGATA
>JBGAVQ010000107.1:0-17447 GCA_044228045.1 Spirosomataceae bacterium | reverse complement strand
GCTATGTTATCGTTTGTGTTGAGTGGCATTTTGTTTGCTATTGCAGGTGCTGTTTGTTTGGGTATAGCGTTTACTTTTATGTCGTGTTATTGGTACCGAAGGGTGCAGTTAGACAGCCGATTGGGCCGCCTCAAAAACACCAAACGCCGCCTTACCGACGACCTCAACCACGCCGAAGAAACCCTCGCTAACAGTATTGTGCAAAAGAATATTCTGGAAAACGAAATGGCCTTGTTGCCCAAAATAATAGATTTAGAAGCACAGCGCCAGCAGCTCAAAACAGAGCTTCATAAATGGTTGGAGGACTGGAAATTGGCTGAAATTGATAGTCGAAATGCATCTTTTTCAGACGGTTATGCCAAAGGTGAAATGACTCGCCAGATGATGAGCGATGAAGAGCAAACAGCCTTCAAGAACAGCTATTTTACCGTAAGCAACTTAGCCGTAAAAGCAAAGTCGTCGGCTACTGATAAATCACCTGCTTACATACGCCAGCGCAACCAGTTGCGCCCCTATCAGCAAATTAGGAAGATTATTACAGAACAGTTTGAGGATGGAGAGAAAGACTAATCGGGTCTTTTTTGATTTCTACGGAACCTTGATTAGACCAGAACCGATGGCATCGCTGCAAGCGATGCCATCGGTTTTTCTGTATAAATTAACGAAGAACTGAATAATTTAATACCAGTACTACCAAGCACGCCTGTTTTGTTTATATTCGCATGGTATTTAGCCAATTCCTTATGCGCATAGATCGGTTACGAATCAAAAATTTCAAAGCTTTTGACGACAGGGAGTTTACATTCCCCGAGCAGTTTACCGTTTTAATAGGTGATAATGGTACAGGCAAAACCTCTGTTTTAGATACATTAGCTATTGCAGCAGGGTCTTATTTATTGGGGATTGATGGCGTAGCGGCAATTGCCATCGAAAAAGATGAAATCAGGCGGGTGAGTTACGACAGGCAATCGTTTGAGTATCAGTTTCCTGTTCAGATAGAGGCAGTTGGCAAAATTTACGAAACAGAACTCCGCTGGCTTCGTTCGTTAGAGTATTTGACAGGCCGTACTACTCGTGAAAAATCCAGAAGTATTATTGCCTTAGCCCAAAAGCATCAGAAATTAGTTAGAGCAGGCAACCGCACCGAAAACCTTCCGCTGTTAGCTTACCACGGCACGGGCAGGCTTTGGGCCGAACACAAAGCCAAAGTAGAATACAAGCGGGCGGGTTCTCGTACCGAAGGCTATTTAGACTGCCTTTCGCCAAAGTCATCAAGCAAACAATTTTTGAGTTGGTACAAGACGTACTTTGATTCTCGTCAAAAATTTGATTATTCGCAAGATCGAGAAGTGATTGACACCTTCAATCACGCCATTACAACCATGGTACCCGAATGGCAAAAAATAGCTTTCGATTTTGTGGAAGATGACTTGGTAGGGTTCTATCAAATTACACCCAACGAAACAAAATACCTGCCCTACCGCTTACTAAGTGATGGTTTCCGAAACATGATTGGCATAGTAGCCGACATAGCCTATCGCTGTATCAAACTCAATCCCCACTTAGGGCAAGCAGCCCTTATCGAAACAGAAGGTATTGTCTTGATTGACGAAATAGACCTGCATTTGCACCCCAAGTGGCAAAAACGTATTGTTGAAGACCTCAAACGAGTTTTTCCTAAACTCCAGTTTGTAGTTACTACTCACTCACCGTTTGTGGTTCAATCGCTCAAAAATACAGAGCTCATTAACCTCAATGTGGACACCGGCTTAGACCCCTTCCGAATGAGTTTAGAAGAAGTTGCCGAAACCGAAATGCTGGTTGATAATGTAACTCGTAGTCAGCGTTTTGATGAAATGACAGCACTTGCCACCGAGTATTATCGGTTAATTGCCGCTGGCAAAAACAGCAAAAATAGCGAAGAGGTGGTTAGTTTACGTCAAAAACTAAACGAATTAGAAGAAGTATATGGCAACGACCCCGCTTTTGTAGCCCTCCTGAAAGCCGAACGGCAAACTGCTGCGTTATGAGACCTGTACAGAAATTGCCTCATCCGCTCGATGCCAATGGAAACCCTAAGAGCTACTCACCTTATGGCAAAGCCAAACCAGATTTGGTAGCAAACCTCGGTGATTATTGTTCTTATTGTGAGGTATTTACCACTTTTGTAGCCATTGAAGTAGAACACATCTTGCCCAAATCGGCCTTTATAGCCCTACAAGAAGAATGGAATAATTTTTTATTAAGCTGTAAAACTTGCAATACCATCAAAAGCGATACGATTTTTGACCTAAGTGACATTCATTTACCCCATCAAAACAATACTGCCATATCGTTGCAATACCAAGAAGGAGGAACCATCTCGGTGCCACCAGCACTGTCTAACTTACAACAAGAAAAAGTAAAAAAACTCATAAACTTGGTTGGTTTAGATCGTGTACCCGGACATCCACTCCTTACGGCTGCCGACAAGCGTTGGCACTATCGTAGGCAGGCTTGGGAGTTGGCTATGCGCTATCTTGCCAAATTTGAGGCTGGGCAAGCAGATGAAGACACCGTTTGTGATTTGGCTTCGCAACGAGGATTTTGGTCGGTTTGGATGTCTGTTTTTGCAGTTCATTCGTCAGTCAGACAAAAAATGATTGAAAAATTTGTAGGCACAGCAGCTACTTGCTTTGATGTCACCACCACGCCAATATTTCGTAATGGGTTAGAGCCTTGAGTGGCATACCTATATTTTAACCCTTTTTAGGCTTTATTAACGTTCATAAACCTTGCCTTCTCGTAAGTTTGTGGTCAAAACAAACTCTGCGATGAAAAAACACACTATACTCGCCTTATGGGTACTTATTTGTGCACCAGCTTATTCTCAGCCCACACTTCGTCAGCAGCTTGATGCCGTTGTGCAAGAAGCCAGTCAAAAACAAGTTTTTTCTGGCAATGTTTTAGTTGCTCAAAATGACCAAATTATCTATCAATCATCTGTGGGGCAAGCAGATAAAGAGCGAGGTATTATGAACACCCCTGAAACCAAATTTCAGATTGGGTCTATTACCAAGTTTTTTACTCGCATCTTGATACTTCAATTAGTAGAGGCCAAAAAACTGAATTTGTCTGACAAAATCGGCACTTATTTGGACGGATTCAGCCCAACCGTAGGCAATACTGTTACCATTGAGCATTTGCTTGACCATCGGTCTGGGCTGGGGAGTTACTACGATTTACCCAGCTGGAACCAAAACGACATCCACTCCATTAGTGATATCGTAAAGGTTATTCAGCAAGAAAAACTGGCTTTTGAGCCTGGCACGGCTTCTCAATATTCCAATTCGGGCTATGTAGTGTTAGCCGCTATTATTGAAAAACTCACGCATCAAAATTTTGGGGCGGTACTACAAAACCAGTTATTTGACAAAATTGGATTAAAAAATACAGGATATGCCTTAGTAAACGTAGCCATGCAAGGCAAGGCGGTGGGCTATTTGACAAACCAACCTAATAAACCCAACAACCTTCAGCTTAAGATTATTGGTGGTGGCGATGGCGGCATCTATGCTACTGCCAGTGATATGCTACTGTTGGCCAATTCGTTATTGCACGACAATCGCCTCTTGACTAATCAAAGCAAAGTAAAACTGTTTGACGTGATGCGCTCGCCAGATGCCCCTACTACGTGGCAGGCGTTTCAAGAAAAAGGCCGCTTGACCATAGCTGGTGGAGCACCAGGACTTAACGCTGTTTTTGGTATAAACAAACCTAAAAACTACGTGATGGTGGTACTATCTAATTACGACGAAGGCTCTGCTGAGCAAGTAGCGATGCGGCTTTCAGCGGTGATGAATGGCAAAACACCAGAACCTTTTGAAGAAGCTGGCGAAGGAGGCGCAGCGGGTAATTTGTACAAATGGCTACTTGCCAATGATAAAAGTGATTTTACGACAGCCTACAAAGAAATATACAAAAAAATGGGTGTTCCGCTCGACGACGATATGCAATTGCTGTATGTTGGCCAACGCCTCATTCAAGAAAAACACTTCGACAAAGCCCTGATTTTGTACCAAACCTACACTCACGATTTTCCCCAAATTGTAATGGCTTGGAACGATCTCGGTGATGTCCACGTAGCACTAAACGACAAGCCCAGTGCCATCCGATGCTACCAAAAAGCACTTGAGCTACGTCCGGGGAATCCTCGTGCTACCAATGCACTGAAAAAATTGGGGCAGTAAACTGATTACTGACATAAGATTTTTAGACAAGAGAAAATACATTCTTTCTGTTGCTTTCGTTCTCTTGTCTTGCAATCTCTTGTCTATTGTCCTATGATTAGGTCAATAACACACTTCGTATAGGGAACAGGAGTTCAAAAAAACAAACTAAAAAACTTGCAAATGTCAAAATTATTAGCTTAACTTTACTTTATACTTACCTGACTGTCAAAAAGTTATACTTCACTACACCTCACTACTTCCCGGTGAGCCATAACTTTATATACCATGACAGCTCAATTACGCCGTTTTTCAGCATTCATCACACTTTTGTTGAGTGTTCATCTTGCTGCTTTTGCCCAAGACCCCAAAGAATGTGTCATCGTGATACAAGGGGTGCGAAACTATAACCCTGCGGAGAGTGCTGAAGAGAGAGGAAACGAAGCATTTATCAAAAACTCAGCCGATGCTTTTATTAAAGGGATGGGCCTTTTTCCGGGGCCTCCCACCATTACAGTGTTACGACCCACTGGCGAACCCAACGACTTAGGTAGCCAACCTCCCCGTAGCGAAAAAGGATACTCGAACAAGGCAGAAATATTAGCTCAAATAAAGGCAGCCCTCTGCAAAGCCGAATGCCGAAATGTTGTGTTGGCATTTGTAGGGCATGGTATGGGTGGGGTAGGCATTATGCAGCCACCAACCGACAAAAATGCAGGTGGAATAATGGTTGAAAGTGGTGCTGAAGGAAATGAATTTATTACAGCTGGTGAGATGGCAGACATCATAGATGAATGCAAAAAGTCGGTTAAACTTTTTGCTGCTACTTGCTACAGCGAAGCCATGGTAAACGGCATACTCGACTCGCTTCGGAACGACCATTTGGTTGGGGTAGGGGCGGCATCGTCTGGGTGGAATGAAAAGTCCATTGCCCATGGCACCGACTCAACCAACATTATCTATGACTTCATGCTATATTTTATGCAGGACTATTACTTGATTTTAGGGAATCCAACGCTCATGGATGACTTAAAAGCAAAAGCCGCAGAACTTCAAAAAAAGAATGATGCCATCAACGAAGGCATCAAGGCAGAAAATGCTGCAATGGCTCAGAAAATAAAAGATTGTGAGAAGGAACTCAATGGATTAAAGAGTGACTTAGCAAGGGAAGAAAAAAGGGCCGCTGACCTCAAACCCAAAGCAGACAACGCCCAAAAAATCATAGACTTATTAAATGCCAGAAAACCCCTTTTAGAGGATTTAAAAAAAGCAACGACTAAAGAAGCAAAAGCGGCTGCCAAAGCTGCCCTCAAAACAAATGAAGACGCTATCAAAAAACTTGGCCTCAACAATGCTCCAAACGACGCAGCAAGTATTGATACTGCCATCAAAAAACAGCAAGCCATTATAGACGAATATAAGGCACTAACAGAAAAAATAAAAGGATTAAAAGACCAAATTAGTGATAAAGAATTTGCACTCGAAAAACTACAATTAACTCCACCCAAAGCGCTCATCCCCAATCATCAAGGTTTGATGGAATTGGTCATTCATGAGGCTTGGAAATCAGCAGCAGCCAAAACCCCCGCCGAGAGCGGCAGACCAAAAGAGCCTGATGTACCGTCGGTTGTTAGCAACCCCGAGTCTCCCAGTCAACCGCTTACTAAACTTAAAATCGGCAACTACTATTTCCATCTTTATAAAGTCATTAACAAGAAAAATAACAAATGTACAGTCGTTGGTTTTTGGGCAAATGCACTCGGAACACCCATTCAGATACTCAAAAGCTACGAGTGTGACATCACTTGCAAAAGTGCTAAGTTCTCGATTACAGAGAACGGACAAGAAAAAATATTTGAAGCCCTACAACAGCCCAATGGAAGTTACAAATTCAAAAAAGACGGTCAAGATATTGCAGGAATTACTCGGTGGCAGACATTCCATTTGATTTGTCCAGGGGTATTTAGTGTGCCTGTTCAAATAAGAATAGGTTTTAAAACAATATCGGGTGTGTATGTGCCTGGGTATCTGGTGCAAAACATTTCGTATGATGCCAATACCCAAACCTTATCGTTTGACATCAAAAAAAATGGAGTAGTCACGCACGTGGTCATCAAGTTTTTACCCCATGGAAATGTTCATATTCAAATCGCCAACAAACCATCTTACTTAGAATCACAAGTGAGGGCTTACACCATGTTCTTTGGTCTGAAAATACCATTTGCCCGAATCGCAACCATTGCCAACAACAACCAATTAGAAGGTACCTCCAATACATCTCATTCTATTGATCCCTTGTACATGCAGGGGGCATTTAGTAGTGATGGCAACCGTATGATGCTGCAGTCTATCAATGTGACCCCGCCGTTAGTTGTTCAGCCACTTGGCGGCACTTATTCGCTGATGCAATGGAACCAAGGTACTCAAATGGGCATACTTCAACCCGACTGGCTTGCAAAACCCGACTTACTGAATGTGTCGTTGAATATACTGAACGATGGCCGAACTGCGCTGGCTTGGCAGTATGATGCTTCGTTTCTGGACGATTATGATGCTAATCAGTGGCTGGGTACTCGCATTATTAAGCTCAACCAGTTCAACCAAGTAATGCAAGTATTTGATGTGCCTAAGTCAAACAACACCTTTGTAGATCCGGACAATTCGGGCAACCCAAATGTTTACTATCAAGTACAATCTAACAGCAAAAGCCCCGCTTACTGTGTGCCTTACGAAAGCCCCTTCTATGAAGAGCAGGGCATTCCTATCACTGTGAGCCCGTCCAGTAGTACCCGTTTGGCCACATCAACTGGTGAGCCAGTATTACTACAAAATACCCCCAATCCGTTTGATAATACCACTCGGATAGGCTTTATATTACCCCAAAAAGAAGAAATTTCGCTTCAATTCTTCTCGCAATCAGGGCGTTTGGTTAAGCAAATTAGTGGCACTTACGAAAGTGGTTATAATGAGGTAATTATCAAACAAAACGAGTTAGGCGAAGCTGGACTTTATGTCTATCAACTACACACAGCCAAGCAAGTGATTACCAAGAAAATGGTGCTGATGAGGTAAAATAAGGTTGTGAAAGAAGTAAAACGTAAGGGTATAATCGTAAAAACTAAAAAAACGGCAACTAAAATGCCATTTTTTTAGTTGAAAAGGTATTGTTATCAAACAAACCCGTTTCGATGCCTTACCAACACTTGACTACCGAACAATTACACGCTATCAACACCCTTGGGCAGCTAAAAGCCACTGGCTATCAGCCCAAATCTATCAAACAAGAACTACGAGATAACCTCATTCAGAAACTTCGGAACAAAGAAGAGGTCTTTCCAGGTATTTGGGGTTATGAAGATTCCGTCATTCCTGACATCGAGCGAGCGATTCTCTCCATGCACCACATCAACTTGTTGGGGCTGCGGGGGCAAGCCAAAACTCGTATTGCCCGCATGATGGTGGGTTTGTTGGACGAGTACATCCCCGTAGTAGCTGGTTCTGAACTTAACGACGACCCGCTTCAACCGCTTTCTCGCTTTGCCATTGACCTCATTGCCGACAAGGGCGACGATACCCCCGTCACGTGGATGCACCGAGATGCACGCTATACCGAAAAGCTGGCTACACCTGATGTGTCTGTTGCCGACCTCATTGGCGATGCCGACCCCATCAAGGCAGCTACCCTTAAACTACCTTATTCCGACGAACGAGTGATTCACTTTGGGTTAATTCCACGCTCGCACCGAGGGATTTTTGTTATTAATGAATTGCCTGATTTACAGGCTCGTATCCAAGTGTCACTGTTCAATATTTTGCAAGAGGGCGACATTCAGATTCGGGGTTTCAAGATTAGGTTGCCGCTCGATATTCAGTTTGTGTTTACAGCAAACCCCGAAGATTATACCAACCGAGGAAGTATTGTTACACCATTAAAAGACCGCATTGATTCGCAAATTGTAACGCACTATCCTAAGAGCTTAGAAATTGGCAAAAAGATTACTTTACAAGAAGCCAAGGTCAAAAAAGGACAAGATAGTTTGGTGAAAACCAATGAGTTAATTGTAGATTTAATTGAACAAATTGCCTTTGAAGCTCGCCAAAGTGAATTTGTAGATCAAAAGTCGGGTGTATCGGCTCGAATGACCATTTCGGCTTATGAAAACCTGCTGTCAGCAGCCGAACGCCGTGCTTTAATCAACGGTGAATCAAGCACATTTGTGCGAGTTGCCGATTTGGTAGGGGCTATTCCGGCCATTTGTGGCAAAGTGGAGTTGGTTTATGAAGGCGAGGTCGAAGGCCCCGTCATTGTGGCTCAAAACTTAGTAGGCAAGGCCATTCGCACGCAGTTTGTGAAGTTTTTTCCAGATCCCGAAAAAATCAAAAAATTAGCAAAAGACCGAAAAGGTAAAAACCCATACTTAAAAATTACGGGTTGGTTTGGCGATGGTAACGTGATGGATATTTTGAATGACCTCTCTGACCGTGACTATGGCAATCGTTTGTTGGCCATTGATGGACTCGACGAGTTGGTTGAGCGAGTTTATCCACAATTAGAGGGTGAAGACAAGCTATTTATGATGGAATTTATTCTACATGGCTTGGCTGAATACTCGCTTTTGAGCAAGAAAACACTCGAAAAAGGCCTTCAATTTAAAGACCTGACCGACAGTTTGTTCAACTTAGAAAATTTCAATTTTGAAGACGACGATGAGGACGATAAGTATTAGTATTGTTCAAAAATCTAACTCTTTCAAGCTCCTATCGGCCATTAATTTCCGAACCAATTTGTCATGTCGTTTGGCTCTACCTCGCACTGTCCAGTCACTCACAATATGCTGATTAGCGACCTGCTGTTTGGTTGCCTGAATGTGCAAATTACAGGTTTCAAAAATTTCTTGATACCGTTCAAAAGCTTTTGCATCATACTCGTACATGAGCCTATAATGCCTAACCTGATTGAAGTGATTGATGACTTTTTCGATACGGTTAAACAAAACCAAGACTAACAACACAAAAAAAGCACCGCCTATTGATAATAAAATATGTCCAGTGCCAATAGCCATACCCAATGCGGCTGTCACCCAAATAATAGTAGCGGTAGTTAACCCCGATACCCGGTCGTCGGTTTTAAAAATGACCCCAGCCCCCAAAAAACCAATGCCTGTCACGATGTTTGCAGCAATACGATCAGGAGAGTTAGGCGAAATATGTTGAGAAAGTATCGTGAAGATAGTAGAACCCAAACAAACAATTGTGAAAGTACGAAAGCCCGCCGATTTGCTTCGATACTCTCGTTCAAGCCCAACCAAACCACCTACCAGCACTGCTGCCAATAGTTTGATTAGGTCTTCGTTCATTAACATTTTAAGCATTATTTTTAAGATTGGTGTTCCTCAAATACCCCTTGCAAAATGTTGATTGTAAACCATTTTGCTGATTTTTATCTAATAAAATCTTATCCTCCTACTTCTTACTTCCTACCTCATACTTCTTATTTCCCATTCGTATTTACCCACTCCACCATCTTGGCGAGGGTGTCTTGCAGGTTATCGTTGAGCCAAATATGATCTTCGTTCGGGTATAGAATCATCTGATTTTTAACCCCCAACTGAGCCAATTTGGTTTGAAGTTTTGTGGTTTGACCAAACGGAACAGTGCCATCTTTTTGCCCATGAAACAGCAAGGTTGGCACCGATTGCGCCGTTGCTGTATAGTACGGGCTGGCTTCTTGCCAAGTAGTTTGTGCTTCGGTGTATTTTTTGCCCAAAAAGAACTCAATCGTTTGAGTAAACTCGGGCAAGCCACTCTGCCCAGCCTCTACAAAATCAGTAGGGGAGGCCAGGCCAATAATGGCTTTTATTTGTTTGGCACTGTTGTACTTAAACCCATATAGTAAGGTCAAGTGCGCCCCTGCGCTATGCCCGGCTAAGGTGATTTTTTCTGACGAAATCTGGTATTCATTGGCCTTTTGCCGAATAAAGTTAATAGCTGCTTGGATGTCTTCTATCTGGGCAGGATGTTTGAATGCAGTAGCGGTAACAAGCCGATAATTGATATTGAAAATAGCGATTTTACGGTCGCTAAAGTAGGTCATTAACGCACCGTATTGTAGCTTGTCGCCACCACTCCAGCTACCGCCATGAACAAAAATCACGACTGGTGTGTCCATGGTACGGCCTTCGGGCAGATACGCATCTAATTTTTGTTGAGGGTCGGTGCCGTAGGCTATGTTGTTTGTTTGCTGAAAGGGCAAAATGACTACTTCGGGCGTTTTGTCGCAGGAAGCAAGCCATAAAATCGCAAAGAGAAGGTAGGCGTGCCTGAATAGTTTCATAAGGCAGAATTAAGATAAAGCGTTTTAAGATGTGTTTTCAAAACCAAAATACAAGTTAAATCATGCGTAATAGTACCCTCTACAACGGCTCGTAGCACTTCCCGAAAAGGCAATTTTACCATTGTAATTTGCTCACTTCCTTCGGGTTGGGCTTCATGAAAGCTGAGTTGTTGTGCCAAAAAAATCCGCTGTGGCGAATTAACTAAGGTAGTGAATGAATTCACCTCGCCCAAGTCCGTCCAATGGGCAGCCTCAATGCCTAACTCCTCACGTAATTCTCGTTGGGCAGCTTGCAGGTAGGTTTCGTCATCATTCATTCCTCCACAAACCGCTTCGATGCTTTCGTAGCCTTTGGCAAACCTGAACTCTCGGCAAAGATAAACGTTTTGTTCTTCATCCATTGCCAACACCGAAACCCCGGGCAAGATACTAACTATCCCAAAAATTCCAGCTTTTCCGTCAGGATGAATAACGGCGTGTTCGTCCACCCGAATCCATGGATTATTGTACCGCTGTTTGGTACCAGTAACCTGCCACGGGCCATGCTGTTGCATCATGGATTACTTAAACGTTGACGAATGGCCTCAAACAAAATAATGCCATTGGCCACCGACACATTGAGCGAAGCAATGCGCCCCTGCATGGGAATACTCGCCAATTCATCCGAAATTTTGAGCAAGTCATCCGAAATACCGTCTTCTTCAGACCCTAAAATAATGGCAGTTGGTACTGTAAAGTCCACTTCATAAATGGTTTTGGTTGCTTTTTCTGTACAACAAACCACCTGAATGCCAGATCCTTGCAAAAAACGAACCGTATCAACCAAGTTGTTTTCTTTACAAACTGGCAGGAAGTTCAACGCCCCCGACGAAGTTTTCATGGCATCGGCACTAATCTGAGCCGAACCTCGCACGGGTACTACCAGTGCTTGCACACCACCGCTTTCGGCAGTGCGGGCAATGGCCCCCAAGTTGCGGACATCAGTAATGCGGTCGAGCATGAGCAAAAGAGGAGTTTCGCCTTTTTCAAATACGCCAGCGACTACGTTTTCCAGCTTTGCATAGTTTACCGCAGCCACAAAAGCAATAACCCCTTGGTGGTTTTTGCGGGTAATGCTATCTAATTTTTCTTTTGGAACTTTCTGAACAGGCACATTCTGCAAACGTGCAAATTCCATTATTTCTATGCTACCCAACTCTCTTTGTACCAGTATTTTATCGATTTCTTTGCCAGCCCTAAGTGTTTCTAAAACAGACTGCACACCAAACACAATGTCGGCCGTGCTGGGTTTTGCTTGAGGAAATTGCCGAAAAGGGCGTTTATTGTCAAAAGGTCTTTTGGGATAATCGGGCATGATGCGTGTGGTAAGTTACTATTTTTGACAAAGTTCGTAAAAAAAGTGTCGGCTTTCACAACCGACACTTAAAATGGTGTTTGATAGTTCACAAGTATTGGGCTTATAAGTCATCCCCCTCCTGTCGCACAACCGCTACGCCCCCCTTCGGCTAACACTCTTGCCTAACGCACAAGGGGGACTAACTGTAAAGTGGTTCGCCGCCCAGGTTACGTACAGTAACGACTGCCGCCCCGCTGGAAACTGTAAACCCGTGAACCGCTATTTGTCCACCTCACCAGTTCGCCAGGCTTCTACCATCGGAAACCAAATTGGTTGATACTCAACAAAACGAGACAACTCGTAGTGGTCTTCTACAAACTGATTAGGTCGCTTAGTAAAGGTGAAATTTACTTCCTGAAACTGTCCTTTGCGGCTATAAGTCCAAATCTCTTTGTCTTTGGTTCGTTGTACTTTATCGGCCTGTCCCATAATGATATACACCATGCCCTTGTCGGTTTTCCAACCTTCTTTATAAGTGCTAAACTGCTTGTTGGCTTGCTCAACACGGCGATAATAATTTTTAATATTACGCTTGGCAATAACCTGATTACCCGAGTTTAGGCCAAGCCAATAGCGGTCAAGTGAGCGTTTGTAGTCGGCAGAGGCGTATAGTTCGTTAATTTCGGTACTGGTGCTAATATAGATGGGCGGTCTGGCCAATTTTTCGGGTCTTGTGAGGCGTGGATAACGCTTGTCAACACCCATAATACCAATGCCATACGACTCGGTGGTATCTCTGCAAAAATAATACAAGGCTTCGTCTTGCAAGATAATTGGCTTGTTGGTTTCGACCATAAAGAGCGAGTCGAGATACAATGCTTTTGTAACGGCTCTTGGCGTAGTGGACATGGGTGGCAAGGCAGGGTCAAACTCGTGTTTGTAGCGCAATACCATCATTTTGCGGCTGGTGCCAGCCAAGTCTTTCAGCATGAAGGTATCCTTCACGAATAAGTAGTTTCTAATTTGTGGAAAAGTGCCTGTTTTATCAAAAAAAGCAAAGTAATCGCCTACTTTTCCAGACTGAAAGCGCACAAATAAGTCTGCAGTAAAACTCTTAGTGGTAGGAATATCTAAAAATTGCATGAGCAAGGTAGCGGTATAAACTTCTTTGGGTTTTGGCAAGTCAAACTGCAACACAAAATGGTCGTTTTCCCAACTTACATTCTGCGAACTGAGCAGTACAGAACCTGACGCAAGCTGTTGTTTTGCCGAATAGTCTGGATATAGGCCATAACCAAGCTTAAATTCTTTGCAGAAAGCCTCTACTGGCGAAGTGGCCTTGGTAAGCCGTTCTACCTCTACATTCAAAATGACTTTTAGAAAAGTGCCTCCATCTAAAAACTTAGATTTAACCGAAGTAATCCCCTCTTTTTCAGTCTTAATGGCAGATTGGTTGTCGTTTTGGGTGAACTGCGCTATTTTTTTCTTGGATACGCATCCTGCCATTAGCGTACACAACAGATATAGAAAAGCTATTTTTTTCATAGATTAAAGACCTCTTTTTCTATCAAACGAAATTTTTGCTTAGAACGTTAAAATTAGTAATGATTTTTTGTAAGTCAAGTAACCAACGTAACTTTGCCTTTTCGTACAGACTTGATTGTCTGTAACAATTAGAAAATCACCGATAAAATGACGGACGGGCTGTCCGCACTACCATTATGTACTCAACCACCGAAATCGCTTCCGATTCTATTGTATCTGACAACCCGATCCACCAACGATTGCTGTTCCCTTACCTCGAAGCTGCCAAGATAGTCAGTGGCAACGTACTCGAAATTGGCTGTGGGGCTGGGCGTGGTGTAGAAGTGCTGTCGCCTGTTATTGATAACTATACAGGTATTGACAAAAACACCGAATTGATGAAGACCTTGGCAGAGCAGTTTCCACAACATACTTTTTTGGACCAACACTTGCCTCCTCTCAAAGGTTTGCCTGACAATACCTTTGATTACATTGTGACGTTTCAGGTCATTGAACATATTGAAGACGACGATTTTTTTGTGCGAGAAGCCCACCGAGTACTCAAACCAGGCGGTAAATTGCTCTTGACTACCGTAAACCGAAAGTATTCGCTTACACGTAACCCTTGGCACGTACGAGAATACTTGGCTGGCGAGCTTAAAGGTCTAATATTAAAACACTTCGGTAGTATAGAAACCAAAGGTATTCACGGCAATGACAAGGTGATGGCATACTACGAACAAAACAAGAAATCGGTGCAAAAAATCACTCGCTTTGATGTGCTGAACTTGCAGTACCGCTTGCCCCGTTGGATGCTCCAGATTCCGTATGATTTGGCAAATCGCCTGAGTAGAAATATAATTCAAAAGTCTGACAATAAGTTAGTTACAGGTATTACCCATCAAGACTATTTTTTGAATAATGATGCAGAAGAATGCTTTGACTTTTTCTTTATCGCCCAAAAATAAAAGTTGAATTTTACTGATTTATTTCTTGTTTAACCTACATGGAAACCCCTCAATTCAGTATTATTCTCTTCGATGGAGTTTGTAACTTTTGCAATAACTCTATCAATTTTGTAATGGATAGAGACACAAACGGTGCGTTCAAATTTGCCTCGTTGCAGTCAGATATTGGGCAAGAGCTGCTCAAGCAAAAAGGGCTAAAAACCAGCGACTTTGATAGTATTGTCTTGCTAAAAAATGGCACTGTCTATCAAAAATCCGATGCAGCACTCGAAATCACTCGTGAGTTAAACGGCTTGTGGTCTTGGTTGTATATTTTCAAGATTGTCCCTCGCTTTATTCGAGACTTTTTCTACAACATCATTGCTCGCAATCGGTATCGTTGGTTTGGTAAAACCGAAGCGTGTCGGCTACCTACGCCTGAGCTACGAGCCAGGTTTTTGTAGGATGTTATCTGAGGTATTCTCTGGGCGAATGCCCAGTGATTTTTTTGAATACTCGGTTGAAGTTTGACAAATTGTTGAACCCTACTTTATAGCACACCTCTGATACAGATATTTCGCTATCCATCAACAACTTACAGGCATTACTAATGCGTACTTCATTCAGAAAATTGATGTAGGTCTTGCTGGTTCTTAGCTTAAAATACCTACAAAAAGCCTCTGGACTCAAATGAGCAAGTTGGGCTACCTCAACAATAGAAATAGCCCGATGGCTTTCTCGAAAGGTAAACTGAACAATCTCGTTCATTCGCTTGCTCTCCAACTCATTGAGGTTGATGCTTTGACTCGAAATCGCCAATTGCTCCAGCTCACTTGACTCGGACAGCACCTTTAAAATTTCAAAAAATATCAGCAGTTTATCAAATCCCTGCACAACAGAAATTTGCTTGAGAAGTTCTGCAACTCGTTGATTAGTAGCAGCCAATACCCTAAATCCCAGCGATGACTTACTAATAAATTCACGAGCAACCTGCATTTCATTGAGTTTCCAGAATGTGTTGCCCAATGATTCTGCATTGAAAAATAGCGTAATAGCCTCTGCTTTTTGAGGGCTGTTTGGCTGAAAATAACTTTTATCGTTCCTAAAAACGTGTGGTAAATCACTTCCAAATACAAAAACATCTCCTGCTGCAAAACTCCCCAGGTAGTCGCCGGCAATCAATACCCCTTCACTTTTAAGAATGAGTGTCAGTTGTGTTTCGGGGTGTTGGTGTAAGCTGTCATAAAAATGCGGTAGCTCATCTACCTGTACCCGAAACGCACTCCCGTGGGTTTCGGGAATTTTAAAAGGAATAATTTTCATAAGATTAATTATAGAAATAGGGAAGTTGTCGTTGTTCATTTCTGGAATGACGCTCAAAACTAACAATTATACTGATACTAACAAAAAATAATTAAACATAGTTATTTTTATGTCAAAATAGTATCAATACTGATTAAAATTCATCAAACAAGATATTAATAAGTTCAATTACCTTTGTTCAATTCATTAACTATTCCCTTAACCAAATCATGGGTAATTGAGCCAACCACTCAATTACCCTATTTTTTGCAAACTACCGTCTGTACTGGAGTGTATAGCCTGCACGTTAGATAGATTGGTAACCCACTAAAAACCATCACCAACATGACCGTAAACTGGCAAGGCGTATATCCCGCCCTCACAACCAAATTCACCGCAAACGACACCTTAGATTTACCTGCTTTTGCTCATAATCTCAAAGCCCAATTAGCCGCAGGCGTAGATGGCATTATTTTGGGAGGCTCGCTTGGCGAGGCAAGTACACTTACAAACAACGAAAAAGAGACACTCGTGAAATTCGCCGTAGAACAATGCGAAGGTAAAGTACCCGTGGTCTTGAACATTGCCGAAGGAGCCACCCGTGATGCCCTTGAACTCGCCGCCAACGCTCCCTTGTGGGGAGCCAGTGGCCTGATGATGTTACCCCCAATGCGCTACAAATCAGACGACCGTGAGACAAACGAATACTTCAAAACCGTAGCCCGCTCTACCGATTTGCCGATTATGATTTATAACAACCCAGTAGATTACAAGATAGAAGTAACGCTGGATATGTTTGAAGAATTGCTCGAATTTCCTAATATTCAGGCAGTTAAAGAGTCAACTCGTGATATTTCAAATGTGACTCGCCTCCGCAATCGCTTTGGCGACCGCATAAAAATTCTGTGTGGCGTTGATACCTTGGCTATGGAAGAACTTGTGATGGGTGCCGACGGTTGGGTAGCAGGTTTGGTTTGTGCTTTTCCTGCCGAAACGGTAGCTATTTTCCGCCTAATAAAAGCTGGCCGCTTTGATGAAGCCCGTGCCATTTATCGTTGGTTTTTGCCGCTGTTAGAGTTAGATATTCATGCTAAATTGGTACAGTACATCAAGCTGGCAGAAGTTGGCACAGGCATTGGCACTGAGTATGTGCGTGCGCCCCGCCTCACGCTGATTGGTGAAGAACGAGAACGAATAGTAAAAATCATCAATGATGGCCTTGCTGTGCGCCCCCAATTGCCTGATTATTTGAGTTTGTGATTATCTTTGCTTGAAAAGAACACCATTATGGAAATGCAACTCAGTCCACCGCTTGCAAATGTCCAACTTGAATTACTAAAACGCTATGTCGCCAATGTGTCAGACGAAACATTGGTAGAACTCAGAAAAGTAATGTCAAAGTTCTTTTTTGATAAAATGAGGCAACAGGCTGATGCAGTTTGGCAAGAAAAAGGTTATTCAGACGAATTTTTCTTGAATAATATCATTAATGAAAACCAAAAATATTATTCAGCGTATTAATTCAACGCTTGCTTTAATAGCAGACATAGACGAGGTATTATCCAAACTTGCTGATAACAAACTTGGGCTTGAATATAGACAGTATGCCCATTTAAAAGACAAGCACATTCAAGAATTTCAAGAGCTAATGCGACAAAATACCAAACCCTTGAAAGTAGTGCTAAGGCATGAAAGAAAAAGAGCCGCAAGCTAAATCTGCGGAGTTCAATTAAATTTTAACCTCTTGTGATGTTCCCCAACGCAACAACCGAAGAAATAAACCAAATCATGGAAGC
>JBGAVQ010000106.1:0-17484 GCA_044228045.1 Spirosomataceae bacterium | reverse complement strand
CATGCCACCAAATGCACCAACAGGAGCCAACAACATCACTTTGTGCAGTGCCCAAAAGACTTTTTTAGAGATTGGTGAAAGAAAATCCACCACTTTTTGCCGACCCGAATAATTACTTAACACCACCCCTAACACAATGGCCACTACCAACACTTGCAGGGTCACGTTATCCCAAAAGAACTTTATCCAGCTAAATGATTCGGCACTTTGAGTGTATTTGCTAATGTCGCCTCCTTTAATACTGTCGGTAACAACGCCTTCGCCTGGCTTGATGATATTTGCCACTACAACTCCTATGAGTAACGCAATGGTGGTGACAATCTCAAAGTAAATCAATGCCTTAGCACCTACTTTGCCCACTTTTTTCAAATCACCCATCGAGATAATACCCAGCGTAATAGTCAAGAAAATGATGGGATTGATGAATAGCTTGACTATACTTATAAAAATACTGCTCAAAAACTCACTGAATGTTGTTTTTATCTCAAATTCTGAAATCCACAGATTGGCTTTAAAGCCTTTTTCCAGCATAGGTTGTAGGGCAAATTCAGGGTTGAAATGCCCCAACAAAACACCACATGTAATAGCAGTGAGTACCCAAAAGGTGAGGTTGGTAAAGAGTTTTTTCATGTAGGGTGGTGGACAAGGGGTATCGGGGTTCTCTTGATAGGTTCAAGAGAACGCAAGTTAATAAAAGGTTAGACAAGTTTGTTGTGGTGTGCTTACCACCCGATGCTTATTGAGCAAAGAAAGCCAAAAAATAGAAGCAAAACCTAAAACAACGCAACAGATACCGTAGTGGACCCACGAAGACGTTGTGCCTTCGTGGGTTTTCGTTGGAGCATAAATTTAAAAATTGACCGTTGCGTTTAGGTAATAAAAAGTACCATTGAAACCAAACTGGTTAGCATTGCGTGTATATGGAATCTGCCCGTTAGAATAGCTCGCAAAGTTGAGCGATACTTTGTCGGGATAAACATTACCTACATTGTTGGCACCAATGGCAAAAATAAATTTCTCTTTAAAATTGTAGGTAGCAAAAATATCAACCAGCGACTTTGCGCTAAATGTTTGCGTAATGTGAGGCTTATTGGCAGGTTTTTCCCAAGCAGTTACTGGCCCAAAATACGACACTCGGGTATTTAGTGAAAGTTTGCCAACCTGATAACCTACTGACAATAAGGCTTTTTGGCGTGGTTGGGCAGTTTCGATGAGGCTGATGCTCACGGTGTCAATCATTAAGATTTTGGCCGTTGTGCCTGCTTGCAGCAGGTTTGGGGTTGCTTTTTGGCTTACGATTTTGGTTTCATTAAAAGTAAGCGCCAAGCTGGCGGTAAACTTGTTTTTAGGAGAAAAAGTGTGGCGGAATGTTGTTACAAAATCTACCCCTTTGGTGCGGGTATTGACATGATTGGTAAAGAAACGTACTTCGCTGATACCGGGAAACAGTGGTTTTAAGGCGGCAATGTTATTAACAATCATCCTTTCTGAAAGAATAATCCGGTCGGTGATGTCGATTTGATAGGCATCTAAGGTAAACAAAAACTTTTCGCCTGCTTTTGCAGTCAAACCCAGGTTGTAGTTCCACGAGGTTTCGGCTTTGGGGTCTTCAATTCCAATTTGCTTGAGGCGAGAGTCGCTATTGGGCAATTGCTTGGTTTGGATTATGGCCCCCGCCTGTACCGTAGAGGTGGTCTGACTATTGAAGGTTTGTGCTAATGAAGGTGCTCTGAACCCTTTGTTAATTGACCCTCTCAACGAAATACCCTCACTCAGTTTTAAGCGAGTGGCTAACTTGCCCGAAATGTTGCTGCCAAAGTCACTATAATTTTCGTAACGAAGTGCCATAGCCAATAACAATTTGTCAGTAATGTCGCTCTCAACATCGGCATAAATACCGATATTGGTACGGGTAGCGTTGGTTTCATCTACATCGGCTATACCAGGGCGACCACTCGAACCTGGTGCTTTGTTTTTGGTGGTTGCCAACGGCCCTACCTGATACGACTCTTTACTGCCTTGCCCTAACTTAAACTGATCTATTCTAAACTGCCCACCCAAAGCCAAGTTGAGTGATTTAGTACCCAAAATGCCTTTGTAATTTTTAGACATATTGGCTTCGGTAGTGCTTTGGCCAAACACATTGCGCCCTACATAAAAATCTGTGGGAGAGTTTGCCCCCATCGAAGGGTTGGTGGTGTTGTTTGCCCACAAATCCAAATAGTTAGAGCCATACCCAGTGCTAAAATCTAAATTCCAACCGTTAGCCACTTTTCGGGTCAACCCCACTACGGTAGAGTAATCAACGGTTTTGCCGGGCAGCTCAGGTGTGTACCCATCTGGAAAAAGCTCAGGGGTTGAGTTGGCATTGGTTGCTGTGGCTACTCTAAAAAAACCATAAGCCAAAATATCTTTTTGAGAAAATCCTCCAAAGCTATATAGATTCCATTTGTCGTTGATGGGGTACCCTAAATTGTAAAATCCTTGATAGGCTGTGGTTTGATTACTACCATAAATACCTACTTTGAAAGTGCCATAGTTGCCCCAAACACCACGTGTTTGGCGAGTGGTTTCGTCAGTAGCTTGGGTGTTTGAGTAAATGCCTGTGTAAGTACTCCCCTCTACGGGCCTTGGGTTGTAATTGTCGGAGCGGTTGGTGCCGTCGGCGTGTTGGTAATTAAACGTCAAGTTGAGGTAACTTTTGGGTTTTCCGAGCGAAAACCCATAATTCAATGCAGCCATGTAGGTTTTGCCATCGCCTTCTTTAGTTACGCCGTATTGGGTGGTAAAAGTGCCTTTCCGTACGCTTTTGTTCAATGCCAAATTAACAATACCAGCAATAGCATCAGAGCCATATTGAGCCGCTGCGCCATCACGCAAAATTTCGACACGGTCGAGAGCCAGGGCGGGTATGGAGTTCATGTCTGTTACAACCGTACCCAAGCCAATGGTTACGTTGAGGTTTAGCCCCGAAAACTGATGCCTGCGCTTGCCCTCTACCAACACAAGCACTTGATCTGGCGAAAGCCCTCGTAGCGTAGCAGGATCAGCATAATTAGCAACGCCATTGACTCCTGTTTTGGCAGAATTGAACGACGGCGAAGTAAACTGAATTTGCTGACCCAAATCTACCTGTCCTGTCGAACGGAGTTCTTTGGCCGACAGCACATCTACTGGCACAGGGCGTTCTACGTCGGTGCGAGGCATCCCTCGTGAGCCAACTACCACTACCTCAGCCAATTGCGAAAGGGCATCCTCTATACTTACATTGATAATCTTGCCTGTTACTTTTACCTCTTTGGTGGTATATCCAATAAACGAAAACACAAGTGTTTCACCTTCGTTAGCATTTATTTTGAAAAGCCCACCAGCATCAGTAGTAACACCACGAGTAGTGCCTTTAACCTGAATATTTACCCCAGGTATCACTTGTCCTGCTGCATCAGTCACTTTACCAGTTATGGGGTCTTCTTGTTCTTCGTTTGGGCTAACTTGTGCTATGGGTTTTTCGATTGCACTCAATACTACCTGATTTCCATAAATTTTGTAATCAAGCTCGATGGGACTCAACAAACGGCTCAGCACTTCCGAAAATTTGAGGTTCTGAACCTGCAAACTCACTCGCCTGTCTGATTGAATGATTTTGGGACTGTAAAAAAATCGAACATCTATTACCTTTTCAATTTCGGCAAGAGCAGTTTTCATCTCCACTTCTTGCAGATTGACCGTAATGGATTTGTTCAGCACTTCTTGTGCTTTGGTGTCTGTAGCAAAAGTTTGGCAAATGCATACAAATGCCAATAGAAATTGCAGAAGCGAATACTTCATAATTTTTAGTAGTGTCGCTGTGGTTAGTCCAAGTTTTTGCATAGTTTTACATTGATTTTGTTTAACAATAGAATCACAATTGCCTCCCTCATGGTCATTTTGCCGATGCATTTGAGGGGGTTACTCCAACCGATGGTACTCGTAATACCATCGGTTTTTATTTTTAATGCCAACCCCAACAGACCGTCGGGGCAAGCCTTATCTTAATTCTGACAACCTTTTCCACTCAACAGTATTGTGGTACCCTTCACCTGATAAGTAGCATTGATAGACCTACAAATAATATCTAATTGGGTAAACATGGGCAGTTGACTCAAATTTCCTGTCAGAGTACAGGCATTGAGTTGTTCGTTTTCGGTTGTGAACTCAATGCCATACGCCTTTGATAGCTCGGCGAGGGTTTGGTTGAGCGTTGCTGCTTCAAAATTGAAATTTGGTTCTTGCGAAATCGTTTTCAAGACTTCGGGTTTAGCAACAATGCCTGCTACAAAATGAGATTCTTCTTCATAAAACGTTACTTTCAAGTTTGGGGTTAGCACCACACCATTGTCTTTACGGTTTGGCACGTCTTTTTCATAAACCGAAACCCGACCGGTTTTTACCTCTACAATGGTTTTTGCGAGTTGGGTGTTTCGTACCCAAAAACTTGTTCCTAACACCTTGGTAATGGTTTTGCCAGCCGAAACCAAAAATGGTTTTTGAGGATTGCGTTTAATGTCAAAAAACGCCTCGCCTGTTAGTGTTACTTCTCGGTTGTTAGAGCCAAAATGTTCTGGATAACTCAATTGGGCACTGGGGTACAATGCTACCAAACTACCATCTTCTAATTGAATTTCCCGAAGTGCATTGCTGGTGTTTTTCTGGATAATCAGCCCTTTGTCATTGATTGTGATTTCGTGCTTATTTGGCCATTGCAATTGATACCAATATATGCCCAAGCCCAATAAGGACACAATACAAGCAGCTGCCGAAATCTTAAAAAATGGACGGTGCCAAAGTGGAATCACCTTAGTATGGTTATGAATGGCTCGCCACATTTTGTGCTTTGCCTCGCTCCATTCAGCTTCCGACTGCGGCAATTGCGAGTCGTCACCCACCAATCCATACCATTGCTCTACTAATTTTGTTTCATCAGGAGTGGCATTCCCTTGTAAGTACTTTTCTAACAGATGTTCAAAAGATTGTTTGCTCATGGTCATCATTGCTTTCTACACACAAGGTCGAAAAACAATGGGGCATCCCTAAAAAGTTTTAGGAGAAAGAAGAAAAATACAATAAAAAAGGCAACAACTACGATAAATTCTTTGAAAAGTCAAATTCAACACTGCCATAACACAAAAACAATAGGTAGATAGTCTTTCAGTTCTACTCGTAGATGTTTAAGTGCTTGGGTAATATGGTATTCAACCGATTTCTCAGAAAGCTCAAGGCGTTCGGCAATTTCTCGGTGCGATTGCTGTTCGTAGCGGCTCAACACAAAAATTTGACGGGTTTTTTCGGGTAATTGCTGAATGCTTTGCTCCATCGTAGCCTTTATTTCTTCAACACTTAGGCTATGCTCGGCTGGTGCAGCAAGCATCAAATCATCTTGAACCGATGAGGTATTCCTTGCTGAAACTACTACCCTCAAATAACTGACTATCTGATATTTAAGTGAAGAAAACAGATAACTTTCGAGGTGTTCTATCTGTTGAGAACCTCGCTTTTCCCAGAGTTTAATGAAGATTTCTTGGACAATTTCTTCGGCCACTTCTCTTGACTTTGTTTTGTATAGCGCAAGCGAGTGTAGTTTTTTAGCATAACGTTCATATAACTCACGCAAAGCAAGGTCTCCTTCGGTTCGGAGGAGTTCAATTAATTGCTCGTCGGTTAGGAAAGATTTCGCCATTTGTCAAGAAAACGGCGAAAGATAGGAAGATGCCAAGAAAAATGAAAAATACGCTCAAAACCGCATCCCAATGGTCACGAAGTTCTTGCCTTTCTTGGGTTCTACGGGCGGTGGTGGCACTACCTTAACCCGCACTAAATAAATACAATTGTTCTTTTCTATCAACTGGAGGGGCTGTTCTCTCAAAATGTCTTTTAACAGGCCTTCTAAGGTATCGGTTTCATTAACAAGCCTAATGGGGCGATTCAAATCAACATGATTGTCAACATAATACACGTTTAGACCCTTCTCTCGTAAGTCTTTTAAGTGGCCTTCTACACTTTTTATTTCGGCAGTGAGTGCTACTTCTTGTCCCAACAAGGCAGACTGCGCACCTGCTTGTATGCCCATGCACACAAGAACAAACAGTGCTATCCATCTGATTATCTTCATGGGAATTACTCTTTATTCAGTTCACGGTTTACAGGGGGCAGTTTACAGAGAAAATTAGTTTACAAGAAAGTCCGTTTAATTTGGGTGTTAGTTTACAACTTCTCCAATAGATTTAGTTGAATGTCTAATTTTTTGATATGAACTGTTTACTGTAAACTACTCATCTTATTTTTTCTTAGTCTGGATATCCAAATCACAGTCAAGTCCTTTAACTACAATGCCATTAGGGGTTGTTGAGTAGTCGAGGAATAACAACATTTGAAGGGTTTCTAAGGCTGAACTCCAGCTTTGATTCTCGAAGTCGATGGTCATTTTACAAGTTTCCAACAAAGAAGTATCCGTTAATTGTACTTCTATTTTCTTTTCGTAAAAGCTCTCGAGTGTTGCCAAAATCTCACCTAATGAGGCATTTTCAAAGGTCAATGTTCCTGAAGCCAAGGCAAAGTCATTGGGTCCCACAGGGCGAATTTCTAACTTTCCTCCTTTCAAAATCGCTTTTTGTCCGGCGTTGAGTTTGGTCATTTTGCTGTCTTTTCCTTTGTCCGAAAGCCCAACTTTTCCTTCTTTTACGGCTAATTCTAAGCTTTTTTCACTGGTTTTTAACCTAAAAACTGTGCCTAATACTTCAATGATTGACTTGCCTCCTTCTATTCTAAATGGTTTTTGTGGATTTTTTGCCACTTCAAAAATAGCGTCACCTTCCAAAACAACATCACGCCTATTGTCCTCAAAATGAGTTGGGTATTGTAAAATCGCTTTTTTGTTAAGTAAAACTTTGGTACCGTCTTCAAGAGTCAGTTGCATGGGTTTGTTGGCATCGGCCACTACCCTAATCATGGGGTTGTATATGCTGTATTGGTAGGCGGCATAGCCAACAATGGCAAGCAGTACCGAAGCGGCGGCGGCATAGAGCCATCGCTGCAACGGAATCACCTTGGGCTTGGCTTCTTGTTTCTGAATCTCACGGGCTTTTTCAAGAATGTTCTGAGCATAGAACCGGACGGCTGTTTCTTTCCAAACTTGGTCGGGGTTGAAGTCTAATTTTTGGGCTGGCACGTCATAAGACAAAGCCCATACTTTCTTAAATTGCAGATAACGTTGCTGGTTGGATTCGCTCAGGTCACGCCAAAATACAACCGACTCATTCTCTGCTGAGGAAGCCTCTCCAGCATAGTGTCGGCATAGCGTGGCAAAATCCGGTTTTTGGTAATTGTACGACAAAACGATATAAAATTAATTTCCTGCTTATTGTCTTTTAGATGCAATCCGTTACCAAAAGTAACTAATATCTCAGCTTAAATTTCAAATTACTTACTTTTGTAGCAAACTTCGTACGGAAATTCTATTTTTTTCGACGAAATTTTGTTTCGACCTGATAATCAGCCTTCTCTCACGTGCATCAGTCTAATCCGATGTTGGTAATCTTGGGGCCTACAGCCAGTGGCAAAACGCAATTGGCAATACAATTGGCGTATCACTTAAACGGCGAAATCCTCAGTGCTGACTCCCGTCAAGTCTATCGAGGCATGGATATTGGCACAGGAAAAGACCTTTCTGAGTATGATGAAAAGCAAATTTCGTACCAGTTAATTGACATTGTGGAGGCTGGCACAGACTACCACGTTTTTAGGTATCAACAAGACTTTCAGAAAGCACTCGATGATATTGTACAAAGGAACAAAACGCCCATTTTATGCGGTGGAACAGGGTTTTACATTGAGTCAGTTTTGAAACAGCATCAGTTTACAGCTATTCCCATTGATGAATACCTTCGCCACAACTTATTAGAAAAGACTGACGACGAACTACTTACGCTGTTTCAACAAAATCCTTCTGTGTATTCGCCCTTAGCCGATATTTCTACCCGCAAACGGTTGATACGGGCTATTGAGATTAACACGTATTTGAAGCAACATCCTGCTATTCAGTTACCTAATTTTTCAACCACTCAATTACCTCATTATCAGATTTTTGGAATCAACTTACCCGTTGAAATAAGAAGAGAGCGTATTACTAAACGACTCCACCAAAGGCTTAAAGAAGGCATGATTGAAGAGGTTAAAAACTTACTTAGCCAAGGCATTCCGCCTGAGAAGTTGATTTTTTACGGCCTCGAATACAAGTTTATTACACAGTATTTGCAAGGCGAAATGCCTTATGAAATCATGGTGGAGCGACTCAATGTAGCGATTCACCAATTTGCCAAACGGCAGATGACGTTCTTCCGCAAAATGGAACGGGATGGATTACCTATTTATTGGTTAGATGGCACAAAAGAAACAGATGAATTAGTCAGGGAGGTATTGCTTACGCTTTCAACTCAAAATTACGCCCAAACAAGTATTTGAAGGTCTCATCGCTCTCTATAATTAGAATGACTTTTGTCATTTTATAAAATGCCGTTTCTGGCGTACTTGCCTTAAAATTAACCTCTCAATCTATCATGGAAGACCTGCTCTCTCAAATTCAAACCACTCATAGCGCATTTTCAACTGTTTCCTCAGGGTATCCAGCAATTGACTCAGTAGATGAACTAAATCTGTTTGCCAAACTTCAAGCCAGTTTACAAATGCAGTTTGAAAAGGTTTTTCCTGATTTTTTAGCCTCTAAAACAATCGTTGTGCTGCCAAGCACCACCCTTGACGAAGAAATGCTTGGAGAACTCGAAGGCAAAATACATTATGAAGAACGAATGCTGAGTATGCTCATGTTGCTCAGAATGCCTCATACGCACGTGATTTACTTGAGTAGTATGCCTCTCGACCCTGTGATTATTGACTATTATTTACATTTACTGCCCGGCATCACAGGATGGCATGCTCGCAAGCGCCTAACCTTATTGAATTGCCATGATTCATCAAACAAATCGCTTACAAAGAAAATTTTAGACAGACCCCGTTTGATTGAAAAAATAAAAAATCATATACATCACCCTGCCCATTTAGCATGCTATAATGTAACACCACTTGAGCGCACCCTTGCGGTGCGTTTAGGTATTCCAATTTATGGTTGTGACCCAGCACATCTGCATTTAGGTACTAAAAGTGGCAGCAGAACCATTTTTCGTAAAGCTGGTATTCCTATGCCCACAGGGTTTGAAAATCTGCAAGACCGTAAAGAAATAATTGATGCCCTAACCGAACTCAAAACCAGCATCCCTACTTTACGCAAAGCAGTCATAAAAATGAATGATGGCTTTGGGGGCGAAGGCAATGCTATTTTTTATTTTGATGACGCACCAACTGGCTCCAAATTACAGGCATGGATTAAGGAACAATTGCCTATTCGCTTGCGTATGGTAGCACCTAATATGTCGTATGAAGCATTTATGAGCAAGTTTGAGGAGATGCAAGGCATTGTAGAAGTATTTCTTGACGGTGATGTCAAAACCTCCCCATCAGTGCAATGCCGCATTACACCAACAGGCAAAGCAGAAGTAGTTTCTACTCATGACCAAGTGTTAGGAGGCGAGTCGGGGCAAATATTTATTGGTGCTACCTTTCCAGCAGACAATAGCTATTGTAAAAAAATTGGAGAAATGGGGCAACAGATAGCGCAAGAAATGGCACTTCATGGTGTAATGGGCAGATTTGCTATTGATTTTATTTCTGTAAAAGAAGAAAACGAATGGAAACATTACGCCATCGAGATTAACCTCCGCAAAGGAGGCACTACGCATCCGTTTCTGATGCTTCAATTCCTAACAAATGGTTACTACGATGCAAGAACTGGCCAGTTTATAATGCCTAATGGACAAACTCGCTATTATTTTGCTTCAGATAATCTCAAAAATAAAGCATACTGTGGCACTACCCCACAAGACCTGATTGAAATAGCCATTTGCCATGGTTTACACTATAATGGCACTACGCAAGAAGGAGTCATGTTCCACTTGATAGGTGCTATGTCAGAATTTGGCAAAATTGGGGTGGTATGTATTGGTGCATCTCCAGAAAGAGCGTTAGCCTATTATCACAAAACGGTAGAAGTATTTGATTTTGAGGCATTAGAAGTACCTCAAAATCAAACTACGGTATAACTATCGAGGCGGCTCCCACAGCTCAATTTTTGTACCTTCTGGGTCAAGAATCCAACCGAATTTACCAAATTCGGAATCATCGGTTTCATCAAAAACATGAACGCCTTCTGTTCGTAAGGCTGCTAATAAAGCGTAGAGGTCAGCCACAATGAAGTTGACCATATAAGGCTTTTCGCTGGGAGCTATGTAGGTGGTGTCTTCCTTAAATGGACTCCACACATTATAGCCTTGCAAGCCTTCGTCTTCAACGGCTTTCCAGAAAAACTGTGTACCCCATTCTTCTGCGGCAATGCCAAGGTGGGTTTTGTACCATTCTCTAAGTGCCTTTGGATCTTTCGATTTGAAAAAGATACCGCCCAAGCCTACTACTCTTTTCATGGTGTTTCTGTTTTATATTTTTCCCACTGTTTTTTAGCAAAATCTAACAGACGTTTGTCGGCTTTGGTAAAGCTTGCGTCTATGGTTCGTTCTCCACCTTCGCCTACGTATAAAGTTCTGCCTCTTAGTGCGTACTTGGTTGCTCCTTCGTGCATAATAAGTTTGAGCACACCCGGGCTTACATCGCCTCGGCAGGCGGTTTTGTAAAGGAAGGAAGTTTCGGCCAATCCATTTTGGTTGAGGTCGGTTACTGTTACCGATGGTAAAATAAACTCGCAGTAATAATCTAAATCACATTCTTTTACCCAGTCTTGAATCATCCAGAGTTGTTCAAATTTTCCGTTTTTCTTCACAAACCGATGCCCATACACATATACATCGTAGGCCTCAGAGCCTTTGGGTTGTGAGTGAACAGGTGTTGTATTAGTCAATACCAACAGGTTTTCGCCAAGTATATCCATAAACTTAATTACCTTCACCACTTTGCCTTTGGTCTTGATTTCGGGTGGCAGTTGCTTGGCATCAAACGGAACAATTTTGAGTTCTTGCGCCATGCCATTGAGGGTGCAAAGTAATCCTATCGAAATTAATATTTTTTTAAACATCATGTTAGCAATTCAGCGAAATTAGATACGTATCTCAAAGTTTTTCAAATTTGACTAAACACGGTCAGTCCTTCGGTACAGACCGTGTTTAGTCATATAAGTCTTATCCAGGTGTATTTTCTTCCCAAACCTTACATACTTCTACAATTACAGCGACGGCTTTTTGCATATCTTGCACCGACACCCACTCGTGTTTGGAATGAAAGGCGTGTTCGCCTGCAAAAATATTAGGGCAAGGCAAGCCCATAAACGACAGCCGTGAGCCGTCCGTTCCGCCTCTAATGCTCATGCGTTTGGGTTGAATGCCTACCCTTTCAATAGCAGACAATGCGTGAGCCACTACTTGCGGATGTTCGTCCAATACTTCTTTCATGTTTCGGTACTGCTCAAATACCTCAAACCTTGCTGTGGAGTTCGGAAACCCCAGCATCACCTCATCCAGTATTTGTTTCAATACGGCTTCATGCTGCAACAAACCTACTTCTGAAAAATCTCGAATAATGAAGTCAATCGTTGCTTTTTCAACCATGCCTTGTATGCCTACCGGATGAATAAAACCCTCTTTCCCCTCTGTGGTTTCGGGCGAGAGGCCACCTTTGGGCAAACGAGCCAATACTTCGGCGGCGGCTTTAATGGCACTTTCCATCTTGCCCTTGGCAAAGCCTGGGTGCGTACTCACGCCCTCAATCGTGATTTTTACTGCATCTGCCGAAAAAGTTTCGTCTTCGAGCGACCCAAGCGTTTCGCCATCAATGGTATAACCAAAATCAGCCCCCAGTTTTACTAAATTTACATTGGCTGTTCCTCTTCCAATTTCTTCGTCGGGTGTAAATAATATCTTAATAGTACCATGTTTAACGGCTGGATGGGTCACCAAATAATGCGCCGCATCCATAATTTCGGCAACGCCTGCTTTGTTGTCGGCTCCCAGCAAGGTAGTACCACTGGCCGTAATGAGGTCATTTCCTATTTGGTACTGCAAATCAGGGTGGTCTTTCAATTTAATTACCTGTGTTATATCATCTGGTAATACAATATCTGCACCATTGTAGTTTGTGTGAATGATAGGTTTTACACCCGCTCCACTACAATCGGGCGAGGTGTCCACGTGCGAACAAAAGCAAATAACTGGTACTTGCTTGGCTACATTGGAGGGGATTGTGGCATAAACATATCCAAATTTGTCAGTGTGAGCATCTTGTATGCCCATTTGGAGTAATTCTTTCACCAAGAGTCGGCTCAGATCCTTTTGTTTCTCGGTAGAAGGAGAAGTTTCTGTATGGGGGTTCGACTGCGTGTCTATCTGCACATACCGCACAAAACGTTCAGTAACAGTAAAAACATAGGTGTTGTCAAGCATGAAATGTGCGTGGTTGTTTTTTGATATAATTTGTTGGGTCATAAATGACAATTGCTATTTCAACAGAAGTCGAACAAAGCGTATCAACAATGTGTTTTTAGAATAATCGAACGAAAATTAGAAAATTTCTTAGTAAATTAACTTGCATCTATTTATATAATTGTTTTTTCTTTACTTTCGCAAACGAAATTATTGCTCAACCAAAGGGCTTCCACGCCAATTATTTTTCACTATATGTCCGATTTTGCAGAATTAACCATCGAAGGTAAAACCTATCAGCTACCCGTTGTGGTAGGTTCCGAAGGCGAGAAAGCCATAGACATCAACGTGTTACGTGACCAAACGGGCTATATTACGCTTGATTCGGGCTACAAAAACACTGGGGCAACCAAAAGTGCCATTACATTTTTGGACGGCGAAGAGGGCATTTTGCGGTATCGGGGTTACTCTATTGAAGACTTAGCCGAGAAGGCCTCGTTCTTAGAAGTAGCCTATTTGCTCATTTATGGAGAGTTGCCTACTCCATCTCAATTTGAAGAATTTAACCTGTCTATTCGTCGTCATACCATTGTAAACGAAGACATGCGTAAAATCTTTGATGGGTTCCCAGTCAACGCACATCCGATGGGCGTGTTGTCGTCGTTGGTGTGTACAATGAGTGCCTTTTACCAAGGCAAAGCAGGGCTTGACGACAACCTCAACATTATTAGGTTAATGGCCAAATTGCCAACAATTGCCACTTGGTCTTACAAAAAATCGCAGGGACATCCCATCAACTACCCCAAAAATGACCTCGACTACTGCTCCAATTTTTTGCAGATGATGTTTGCGTTGCCAGTTGAAGAATATAAAGTTGATAAAGTTGTTGCAGATGCGCTAAATAAATTGTTAATTTTGCACGCAGATCACGAACAAAACTGCTCAACTTCAACGGTTCGGTTGGTTGGTTCGTCAAAAGCCAATTTATTTTCTTCTATTTCGGCAGGAATCAACGCCCTTTGGGGGCCGCTTCATGGCGGAGCAAACCAAGAGGTAATTGAGATGCTCGAAGCCATCAAGGCCGACGGCGGTGATACGAAGAAATACATTGCAATGGCAAAAGATAAGAATTCGGGCTTCCGTTTGATGGGTTTTGGGCATAGAGTTTATAAAAACTTTGACCCCAGAGCAAAAATAATTAAGGTTGCGGCAGATTCTGTTCTCGAAAAACTTGGAATTAACGATCCAGTTTTGGATATTGCCAAAGAATTAGAAGAAGCGGCACTACATGACGATTATTTTGTAGCCCGCAAGTTGTACCCGAACGTAGATTTTTATTCGGGAATTATCTACCGAGCGTTGGGCATACCGACTAATATGTTTACGGTTATGTTTGCGTTAGGTCGTTTGCCAGGTTGGATAGCGCAATGGAAAGAAATGCGTGAAGCCAAAGAACCGATTGGTCGCCCTCGGCAAATTTATACTGGTGCAACGCTTCGCTCGTATGTACCCATCGAAGAACGGAAAAATTAACTTTTTCATGGCTTTTATATGGAAAGGCTCCCCTGACTCGGGGAAGCCTTTTTTGTTTGTATGGCTTTTCGTTTTTCAACGAGAAAACAACCTGATTCGTGTATGGTGAATCATTTTTTCGACGAACTACTTATTTTTTCCTCAAATCCAGCAAATACTTCAAATTTCCTGCATTCTCAATACTAATCCAATCTGAAGGAATATCGTGGAGTCGTTTGGGGTAATGACGAATCTGATTCTGGATATCCAACAAAAATGGCTGCGGTGGGGTAACTTCCACCCTTTGAAAACCTACCTTTTCGTAACCTCTCCCATCTGACCAATCTCGATCGGCATAGGTCATGATGTCGTCGGGATGATGCTCATTGATGAAGGCTTTGATTAGTTTGTCTAATCCACCAACCACCGTACAGCCACATAGGTTGGCAAAACGAATCAACTCAACCGAACGATAGGGCTGGCCTTCTCGATGCACAGTACGAGCTGCCGAAAAGGTAGCAGCGGCTACAAGCGAGGAGTACGGGGAGAGTACTTGTTGGTAACGAGTGAAATAACTGGGTTTAATGAAGATTCCGTATTTGAATTTAGCATTTGTTGATACCTGTAAGTGATTGGATGTCAAAAACTTATCTACTGTATGCTTGTCTATGCGTTGCACTTGGCAAAGGCGGGCGTGAATGCGAGTGGAACGACCCAGCAAGGCCAATAATCGTGATTTGACTACCTCGGTTTTAGCGCACCACACGTCTTCCCAGAGGTGAATGAGGCGACTTTGATGTACTGAGAAATCCTCAGAAAGTTGCTGAAAAAATAATTTGGGTAATTGAGTGGCTTGAAATTGGGCTATGGAAATAAGATGAATACAGAGGTTTTGTTCTCTTATATAAATAATAGGAAATGGAGTTTCTGACCTCTCTTTAAGCTCAAAAAGGATATTTTCTTGATGTAAAAAATAGGTAATAGTCTGATAATAAGCATCAAATAGCATAATTTGACTCATTTTATCTATAACAACCACCGCTTAAATAGATGCGTCAGACCTGCGGTGCAGACGCAAATACTTTGTTTATCTATCTAACCACCGCTTAAATACAGGTGCTTTTTCTCGGCTTACTTCTACAGATGGAGCTGGCGAAATTCGTAACTTGATGATGAGCTTGCCAGAGGAATCACTTTTATAACTTTCGATGGCAGCCAAATGGATGATTTGTCGTCGCCCTGCTCTAAAAAACTCAGATGGATTAAGTAAATCTTCAATTTCGTCTAACGATTGCTGGTCAGCAATGTACTTTTGGCCATCGGCCATGAGCATAAAAATCACTTCGTCTAAATAAAACATCCGAATATCACTCACATTTACAGGAACTGCAGCATTGCGATGACTCACAATGAGTTTTTCTTTGTAGCTGCGTCCTGACTGTGCTGGATGGTTGGTGAGTGCCTGAATCAATTGCGAAGGCAATGAAGGTGCTTGCAGTGCTTTAAACTTTTCAATGGCTTTAATGAGATCTTCTTCATCAATGGGTTTCAAAAGATAGTCTATTCCATTGACTTTGAAGGCTTTAATAGCATATTCGTCATAAGCCGTAGCGAAGATAATAGGGCATTTGATATCAAAATAGTTAAACAAGTCAAAACTGATGCCATCGGAGAGCTGGATGTCCATAAACATCAAGTCAGGTTCGGCATTTTGCATAAACCATCGGCGAGCGGATTTTACGCTTGGCAACACATCCAGAACTTCAATTTGCGGAGCAACGTCGTCGAGCATCCGTTTGAGCTGTTCGGCTATGAGGGCTTCGTCTTCAATGATAAGGGCTTTCATAAGCAAGTCGTAAGTGGTTCAGTGGGCGGCGAACCGCTCAATAAGTAAATTCTGTTGGTTTGTGCTTAAAGTAGGGGTAATTTTACAATAAAAACACTTTCGGTTTGGTGAACTTCTACGGGTATAGCCGACATGTAACCGTACAATCGGCCAAGGTTAGTAAGCCCCATGAGCCGCTTTGCTTCGAGAATATTTTTCTTCTGCAGGTTGTTTTCGACCACTAAGAACGCTTCATCTATTTTAATCCTCAGTATCAAAGGCGACTCCACATCGGTAATATTATGCCTCGTAGCATTTTCAACCAAAATCTGCAACGAAGTTGGAATCACCCGATGTGGGGGCAGATTGCTGGGGAATTCCAAAATAACTACTAAACCCTTGCCAAAGCGAGTTTGCAGGAGGTCGGCGTAGTCTCGCATAAACTTGATTTCATCTTCGAGTAATACCAGTTTTTTTTCACGACTGTTTAGCACATAGCGATACACTCGAGTAAGTTGGTTCAAAAACTTAGCGGCTAAACGCTGATCGCTATAAATGAGGCTTTCGAGTGTAGAAAGACTATTAAACAAAAAATGAGGGTTCAACTGATTGACCAAGTTTTGGTACTGCACGTCTGAACGCTCTTTTTCAAAAGCCAACAAGTTGGCTGGGTCTTTTGGCTGGTCGGCTAAGGGGGTCTCTGACACTTCCATCGTGATAAATTAATGTAAGCCGCTTTTGCAGGCTTAGGTGAATATGCTGACAACCGCCCTCAATCTACCGGGGTAGCAGCCGTTCTCATGGCCGAGGCTAACAGCTTGTAAAGGTCTGTCCATGCGGCTTTTACATCGGGCGTATAATCTTCTTTCAAAACTTCTTCAATTGTCCATAATAAAGCATTTCCTACATGTATATAATGTGAATCCATTGCTCCATACTGAACATGGCGGCGGCCCAAATCCTGAATCACAGGTAAAAGTTCGTCGAGATTATCTAACGAAAGCACAGCAAAACTTATAACCTGAAAAAGCTTAATGCCCTGAGTATTGAGGTCACTTTTAAACAATTGTTCTACTTCGGGTGCCAACTCAAAAAAACGTTTGTAAAAGAGTGTGGCAGCGTATTCAGATTTTGGAACTAATTTGGCGAAACTCATCTGAACGAGTCGTCGTTGTTCTTCGGTCATGGTTTTTATGAAAGGTGGTTATTGGAAATAATTTCTCGAAAATTACAATTTTTGGTACGTTAAGTAACGACTAATTATCAATAAGCTACGATTATTTTATAATCTATTGATAATAAACCCCTTACAAGTAACCAAAACGATATTTATTTACCTCTTTATTATTGACCTAAAGATTTTAAGCGGTGACATTATAGATTAAGTTAATAAGTTAAAATTGCGGCAAAAGGCATTTTTTTTCAAAAAATATTAGATGAAGCGTATAAAAAGGCCCTTGAAGCGGGGGTTATTAAGGGTTGAAGCGTTTTAGTATTTATTACCTTTTGCCAAGTTGATGATGTCTTGTTTTTTAATTTAACAAAGGTACTAAAACACTAAACGTTGAACCGTTGTCTCTGATTGTCACTGTTTTATCGGTCAAATAACTGTATAGGGTCTGAAAATCGGCCAGTCCT
>JBGAVQ010000105.1:15808-17488 GCA_044228045.1 Spirosomataceae bacterium | reverse complement strand
GCTACTTTTTCTCGTTTGAACGCCTCACTGAATATACGTCTTGGACGTAATTCGAAATTTGTACTTTTTTTGGTTTGTTTACTTTTGGTCGCCATTGTTTTAAGTTGATTTGTGGTCAACTTATTTCAGGCAATGACATCTCTGGTTCTCAGACGAATGAGAAACGCTTTTATTTTGCATATTGTTCTCAGGATTGAAGAAAATAGGATGAACGGAAGGATTTACCCGACAAAGTGCCACGACAAGCCCGCCAGACCTTCGGTGCGAGCGGTCATATATTTTGTTTTCTTACATTCTTTCAGGAAATTGCTCCCACTAATATACACAAAATGTCAGAATCTATCTTGTTTTTGCTGATTGGAGGAGCCGTTGGTGCAGTAATTGGCTGGTTATCAGGTCGGTCAAAACAAGGACTTGGGCTTGGTATTGTCCAAAATCAATTGCAAGCGGCGCAGCAAGAGTTACAAAAAATGCAAAGTTTACTTGATAAAGAGCGACAATTAACCATTGAACAAACTCGCCAAATTGCTTCGCTCGAAGCCGATTATCGGAACTTAGAAGACCAACTTCTTCATCAAAAAGACGAGCTTTCATTACAGTTCAAAAACTTAGCCAACGACCTGCTGGAAGAAAAAAGTAAGCGGTTTACAGAGCAAAATCGGGTACAAATAGACCAGATTTTAGCCCCGTTGAGCCAAAAAATTCAGCAATTTGAACAAAAAGTAGATACTACCTATAAAGAAGAACTGCGAGATAAAGCCAGCCTACTAAGCGAAGTCAAGAAGCTCTACGACCTTAGCACTCGCCTGAGCGACGATGCCCAAAACCTCACCAAAGCCCTCAAAGGTGACACCAAGCAACAGGGCAACTGGGGCGAGGTTATTCTGGAAAAGGTACTTGAACGTAGTGGCCTCACCAAAGATGTAGAATATCGCACACAGCTGGTAACTCGTAACCAAACTGGTGACATCATAAAACCCGATGTAGTGGTTTATTTGCCTGACAATAAGCACCTTGTGGTTGACGCTAAGGTTTCGTTGGTAGCTTATGAGCAGTTTGTAAATGCAGAAGATGAAACCCTTAAAACCCAAGCCTTGCGCTCTCATCTTGCATCTGTGCGCTCGCATGTGAGACTGCTTTCTGACAAAAACTATTACTCAGGCGACACCTTGATTTCACCTGATTTTACGATGCTGTTTATGCCTATCGAATCAGCGTTTAGTGTGGCGATTCAGGCAGACTCAGAGTTGTTCAATTTGGCTTGGGAAAAGCGTATTATACTCGTAAGCCCTACTACCTTATTAGCTACGCTACGCACTGTGGCAAGCATCTGGAAATTTGAAAAACAAAGCAAAAATGCCCTTGAAATCGCCCGATTGAGCGGCGAAATGTATGATAAATTTGAGGGTTTTGTGAAAGATTTACAAAAGATTGGGGACTCGCTCAAAGGTTCACAAACGGCTTATGATGAGGCTGTTAAGAAACTTGCCGAAGGCCGAGGCAACCTCATTCGTACTTCCGAAAAACTCAAAAGTTTAGGCGCAAGAGCCACCAAAGACTTGCCGAAGAATTGGATAGAAAGAAGTGAAGATGAATGAATTATGGTTTAACTATGATTTTTACGGGAATTGTCCGTGGGGACACGGACAATGGCGGTTGCCGTTGCCTGTGTCCCCACAG
>JBGAVQ010000105.1:0-15777 GCA_044228045.1 Spirosomataceae bacterium | reverse complement strand
GAATTATTTAGTAAAAAATCTGTTTACTCTATCGTACAAGCATAGCAAATATGGCAACCCTCTTAGATTTTGTTGGCAATACGCCCTTAGTAGAAGTAAATCTGTTGAATCCCAACCCCAATGTCAAGTTGTTGGCTAAGTTGGAAGGCCACAATCCCGGCGGGTCAGTAAAAGACCGGGCTGCTTATGGCATGATAAAAGGTGCCGTTGAGAGAGGCGAGATTGAACCTGGCATTAAGTTGATAGAAGCCACAAGTGGCAATACGGGCATTGCTTTAGCCATGATTGCCCGCCTCTACAATCTTGATATAGAGTTGGTTATGCCCGAAAACTCTACCCGTGAGCGGGTGCTAACGATGGAGGCGTTTGGAGCAAAAGTAACCCTCACGCCCGCCGAAGGAGGTATAGAAACCTCTCGTGACTATGCCGATGCTAAAGTAGCCGAAGGTGGTTATATGATGCTCAATCAGTTTGCTAATCCAGACAATTACTTGGCACATTACCGCACCACAGGCCCCGAAATTTGGCGAGATACCGAAGGAAAGGTTACTCATTTTGTAAGCTCAATGGGAACAACGGGTACAATCATGGGAACGTCAAAATTTTTGAAGGAACAAAATACAGACATTCAGATTATTGGCTGCCAACCTACCGAAAATTCCAAAATTCCTGGCATTCGTCGCTGGCCAGTAGAATATTTACCCAAGATTTATGACCCCAGTCGTGTGGACAGAATCATGGATATTTCAGAAGCAGAAGCTCGCTTTATGGCCAATGAGTTGGCTAAAGTAGAAGGTATTTTTGGGGGTATGAGTAGCGGTGGGGCAGCTTCGGCAGCTATTCGCTTGGCCAACGAAATAGAATCTGGAGTAATCGTATTCATTGTCTGCGACAAAGGCGACCGCTACCTGTCGAGTGATTTGTTTGGATAGTTACACAAAGCGTTGTGTAATTTTCCAAATTGCACAGTGGCTCAATGTTGGAACATTGAGCCAAACACGCACTAAGAAAATTTGTCTAACTGTTTTACTAAGGCATCAAAATCCTTCGGGTATGGTGCTTCTATCTTGACACGCTCGCCATCTAACAAGCTAAATGTAAGCGAATGAGCGTGTAGTGCAAAACGTTTGATAAGTGGCTGTTCCTCAGTATCTTTTTTGAGTTTAAACTTCTTAGTTTTCAGTTCTGACAAGTAAATGGGTGCGCCGCCGTAGGTTTCGTCACACACGATGGGAGCTTTGAGGCAAGTGAGGTGAATACGGATTTGGTGCATTCTTCCCGTAACGGGTACGCACTCCACAAGCGTGTGATGGCGATAGGCTTTCATTGTCCAGAAATAGGTTTCGGCATTCTTGCCATTTTCTCGATCAATCTTCACCACACCATCACGAGGCAAGGCCAAAATTGGCAAATACACACTGATACTATCAAAATCATGAACGCCATGCACTACCGCATGATAGCGTTTGGTTACTTCTCGATGCTCAAATTGCATCGCCAAATGCCGGTAGGCTTCGGGGGTTTTGGCAATGGCCAATACGCCCGAGGTTTCCTTGTCTAATCGGTGAGCTACCTGAGCATCAGACGAATACACCTTGGCCATTCGCAAAATACTATGCGGATTATCAGCATTACGCTCGTCTAAAGTAGCTACTTGTGGTGGTTTGTTAATAACGATCAAGTCATCATTTTCAAACAAAATAAGGTCTTCAAACTTGAGTTTCATCCAAAAACTAACAGGTTGTGTTTGTACTAATTAGCACAAAGGTAGTTTATTTGAACAATTAGTAGTGTTCAAGCGATTAGTTATCCGACGAAGGTATATCGAGGATTTTGTTTAAAAGTATTATGCCATTTGTAGATAGCTAACTACTTTTGAGGCTGCGTTCTACTATTATTTTTTCTTTGATTCACTACTTTAATGAACCAACCCAAAACCTCGGAGTACTTGCAATTGCATTTTTTGGTGTTGATTTGGAGCTTTACGGCTATTCTGGGCTTGCTTATTTCTATACCAGCGTTGAGCTTGGTCATGTATCGTACTGCTTTTGCAGCAATTGGATTAGGTGTTTTGCTTCTATTCAGAAAAAATAATATAAACACCCCTTCTACCGACCTTCTCAAAATCATTGGTGTGGGTATGTTAGTAGGTTTACACTGGATTTTGTTCTTTTGGGCAGCCCGACTTTCTAATGCTTCTGTGTGTCTGGCTGGTATGTCAACTACATCGCTGTGGACGAGTTTTTTAGAGCCATTGTTTTCCAGAAAAAAAATTCAGCTATTAGATGTATTCATGAGTTTGGTTGTTATTACAGGCTTATACCTCATTTTTTTGTTTGAGTTTAGCTATGTATTAGGTTTACTCACGGCTGTTACCTCAGCTTTTTTTGCAGCTTTTTTTAGCTCATTAAATGGTCGCCTTACCCACAAACATGAAGCCTTGGTTATTTCTTTTTATGAAATGATAGGGGCTTGCTTTGTTTGTATTTTGGCTGTAGGCATCTATTTGCTTGTGTCTGATGAACCAGTTTCGCTAATACCACAAGGTTATGATTGGCTTTGGCTAATAATACTTGCTTTGGGCTGCACGGTGTTTCCTTGGTCTTTATCTATTACGTTATTGCGCAAGTTTTCAGCATTTGCAATGAACCTCATCCTTAACTTAGAACCCGTCTATGGCATCATACTCGCTTTTTTGTTTTTTGGCGAAAAAGAACGCATGACTGCTGGGTTTTATGTAGGTACACTTATTATACTTTTGGCAGTATTGACTTATCCATTTCTAAGCAAAAGTCTTACTCAGAAGAAAAAATCGCATGAAACCACTAATTAACAAGACCTTACCTTTAATCCTGATTGCTATTCCTGTCATTGTATTTTGGTACTGGTTCTTTGCTTTTGCTGTAGATGCCCCCATGTGGGACGACTTCGTGCTGACGGATTTCATGCTTCGCCTGAATGAAAACCCCTCTTTTTCCGAAAAACTTCGGCTCTTTTTTGCCCAACACAACGCTCATCGCATTGTTTATGACCGGGTGATTACCTATTTAGTGTGGTTACTAACTGGCAAGATGGACTTTAGGCTGATGATGCTGATTGGAAACCTTAGTCTGATGGGTTTACTTGGGCTATTTTGGAAGGTTTTTAGGACCGAGGGGCTTTCGGCGTGGCAGTTTGTGCCTGTGCCTATGTTGCTACTCACCATGCAAGGCTATGAAAACACCTATTGGGCTATGGCGGCACTCCAAAACTATACTGTGTTGTTTTTTGTGCTAACTTCTTTGCATTGCCTTGCCGTTTCGGCCAGTGGAAGCCAAGCAGGAAAGAACTTTACTTGGGCCATTATCTTGGCCATACTCGCAACGTTTACGAGTGGCAATGGGCAAATGACTTTTTTTATAGGTATTCTATTACTGATTTATCAACGCCAGTGGCGCAAACTGAGTGTTTGGTGCTTGGCGATGTTTCCAACACTTGGGTTATACTTTTGGGGATACAACCGCTTGCCACAAGAGCTATTTACATCTAAGTTTTTTATCAATTTTTTTGCCTTCAATGGCGCCGCCTTTGCCGATGGCGACCAGTACAAAATAGCAATGATGGTCGGAATCGTAGTTTTTGTTTGGTTGGCGGGTATTTTTTCATGGAAGGTGCTTTTGCCCTTACTCAACAAACATACTTCCAGCACAAAAAGCTCATTAGGCGTTCAGGCGTGGTTTGTGTTTTTGTGCATCACCTCCTTGCTGGTGGCTGCATCGCATTTAAAGGAATTACCGATTCACGAAACGCTGGTAAGTCGCTATAAAATTTACTCACATTTGTTCTTGATTATCAGTTACTTGTGGCTACTTATTTTACTTAAAAACCATTGGAGAACCATTGTAACAGCCTTGAGTATTGTCTTTGGATTGGGCTTTGAAGCTGCGGCTTATTACCAGTTTTTTGATGACATGAGCTACCGAAACCGAGATTTAATCATCACGGGTTTTAATGTAAAACATAACGGCACGTGCCTAATGGGAATTTCACACGCTGATGCGGCGGATAGTGTTTATAGAAAGTTGGCAGAGAAGGGTTTATACGAATTGCCGCAAGAAATTGATTTTCCACAGCAAATAGTTCAGCCAACTCAGATTGGACTGAATGTTGAGGAAGTACAACGTAAGTTACTCTATTTCACGCCATTGGTAAAGACTTTGGCAATCTCAAACGACGATTATTTACCCTTCATTACTGCTCCACAAGACGGGGCCTTTGTGGTGTTACGCTCTCCTACCAAGACTTTTGTATTCAATACCCACCAAAACCAAAACGGCAAAAAAGGCTTTTTTACGGGAGGCGGATACTATCGGGCAGGCTTTTTTACTGAAATTCACAAGCCCTTACTTCCCCCTGACACCTATCAAGTAGGATTGCTGGTGATTGAAAATGGGAAAAGCAGATTAGAGCTAACAAGTCAGCAAATAAAGGTTCAAGAAAATGAGTTGGTGGAGTAATTTTAGTTACAGCACTTCCCCAGCCTTAAACGAATCTTCTACTTCTATTAGTTGCGGATTACCAAATACTTCTGCACCATTGTATTCAAAACGAATGGGTTCTTCGTTGGGGCGTACTCGATGATGCTTAAAAGCAATATCCGACGAATAATGACACACATACGACTTACGAGTTTGGGCAGGATTCCGAATCGGTTCGCCACCATGTGCTAAGGCAGCGTGCCAGATTAACACATCACCTTTATTGATAAGCAAGGTACGTTTTTCAAGGCCAAGTCGCTGACATTCAGCATCTAAATAACGAGCAAAATCGTCTGGATTCTTGGTAGATTCATTGTTGAAGAAAATACCATTACCAAAATCAAACTTCTTAATTTTATGCGAACCCACGTAGTAAGTGAGCGGGCCTGAGTCGGGTTTAATGTCTTCGACCGGAATCCACGCCGCTGCCAAATGGCTCGGCACCTCAGACACCACATACGCAAAGTCTTGATGAGTAGCTTGCTGGCTACCATACAAAAACGTCAAACTTTGCATGGCCACCACTTTGCTTCCAAAAACCGCTTCTAAAAAATAGACAATAGAAGGATGAAGCATAAGTTTTTTGCCAACAACAGACTGATTATGAAAGTCATTGATTTTGATATACTTGCCCGTTAAAACCTCCTTAGATACGTCGCTCACCCTCTGAATCGGATTCTTAGCGTATTCGGGTAAATCGATTCTGATTTCGGTTTTGTATTGTTTATGATTTTCTATGAGTTCGGTCACGTCTTTCCAATACACATCTATAAATTGTTGTGGAATAGCCTGCTCTAAGATAACAAAGCCGTTCTGTTGCCAAAAGCGTAGTTTTTCGGCTAAATCGTATGGCAATTCCTTCGCTTTTGCAAAATTTTTGACAAACGCATCAATGTCTGAGTTAGGTTTGTCAATCCATGGAAGAGTAGCTGCCTCAAAATCTTTTGGTATAGGCGTTAGCCATTTTTTTACGGTTGCTTTGATTTGTGATAGCATGGTTTTTTATATTATCTCGTAGGCAATGAATCAAAACTTTGCCAAAGGTTAAAATTGATTTTACTTTGCAGTCTCAAAAGTAGGGCAAACAAACTCAGATTACAAATTACCTTGCCCTATCACTACGTGCCTAATGATTCGTAAACTTCTAAAAAATTACGCAAATCTAAGCGTCTTTTTGTTCTTTTTGGTGTTGGCCTTGCCCCTTTTGGGCTTGTCGTGGTTTAATGTACCATCTGCGGCTGATGACTTTTGCTTTGCGCTCAACACCCTCAAATTCGGTTTCTGGCAAGGACAGCAATACTATTACGACGGCTGGACGGGGCGGTATTTTTCAACCTTTATTATGCACGCTAATCCGCTGGTTTTGGGATGGTTAGGCTGGTATAAACTCTTTCCTGTTTTGGTGATGTTCTTTCTGGCGCATTCGCTTTATGCGCTTATTCATACCCTTGTTGCTACTTCTCGTATGCAGGCGTGGATATTGGCAATGGCCTTGTTGTTTCTCTATTTTTTTCAATTACCCAGCGTCGTCGAAACCTTTTTTTGGCTTCCGAGTGTGGCAGGCTATTCGCTGGCTATGATTTTGATGAATTATCTATTGGTCGAAATCATTAAACATTCACAAATTGGAGCAACAGCCATCAATATTCCGCATTTCGTGTGGGTTGCTTTTATGATTTTTGCCATTGTGGGCACCAACGAAACCCCCATGTTGGCACTTTTTGTTATTTTGTGTACTATTGCTGGTCTTAATTTTCTGAAATCTTGGCGATTGTCGTGGTTTTGGTGGGGGATATTGATTGTTTTGGTGGTATCCATCTATCTCGAACTTTCAGCCCCAGGCAATCGAGTTCGGATGAGCTACAACCCTGTTAGTGGGCAGTTGATTCCATCGGCACTTAAGTCTATTCGTGATGTATTGTTAGCCATTGGCGATTGGCTTGTGCATACACCTTTGCTATTTTTGACGGCTCTTTTTATTCCAATTGCTTCTCGATGGATGACACACGAAGGAATCAATGTGAGAGGCGTTTTCAAAGTGCATCCTATTATCTCGATAGGCGTTTGGTTAGGTATTCTGGCACTGGGGGTTTTTCCTGGTTATTACGGAGTAGGTATCCCTCCCCCACCCCGAACCATGAACTTGATTTATTGGTTTTTCTTGTTGGGTTGGTTTTATAATTTACTGATAATCATTCATTTATCACATCAAAAGTTTATCTTTCAAGTAAGCAGATTGCCTCATTATGTAAAAATATTGCTGGGACTTTGGATTGTGGTGATGCTGGCTCAAAGTGAAAATATTCGTCCTTTATACGGTGATTTGCTGAAAGGTCGAGCCAAACAATACCATGATGAAATGGCGGCTCGATTTAAGCAAATTGAGGCAAATACAGCCTTACCGCTGATAGAAGTACGAAGCCTTTCTATTAAACCCAAAACGCTTTTCACAGAAGATATTAACACAGACCCAACACATTTGTGGAATACCTGTCAGGCAGAATATTGGGGGGTGAAAGCAATTAAATTACAAGAAACGCTTACGCCTCAAGTTGAAAGTAGTAAGTAAAATCACCATTGAAAAAGCAAGACTTATGACTTACGACTCTTCGACTTACGACTCTATTTGCATTGTTATCCCGTGTTTCCGAGAAGGTACTCGCTTGCCTGTTGCTGAGTACATTGACTTTTATGAACGTTATGAACAAGTGTATTTTTACTTTGTTGATGATGGCAGCGGTGATACCACATGGCAAGTATTGCAGCAGCTTCAAGCAGGCCGAACAGAACGAATTTTCACTTTACAACTACCTCATAATCAAGGCAAAGGCGAGGCCGTTCGGAAAGGAATGTTAGCTGCAATAGCCTGGAAAAAGTTTGATGCTATTGCCTTTTTTGACGCTGATTTAGCGACCCCACTCAACGAAGTCTTCTTGTTGGCCAAAGCCATGCAGCAAGGCAATTATCTGATGGCCTTTGGCTCTCGACTCATGCGGATTGGCTCAACCATCAAGCGCAATGCCATGCGCCACTATTTTGGGCGAATATTTGCCACCGCAGCCAGTTGGACAATTCCCCTACCCGTTTATGATACTCAATGCGGAGCAAAACTTCTGCAAACTGACCTCGTCAAAACCATTTGCCAAGAACCATTTTTGAGTCGTTGGCTATTCGATTTGGAGATTTTTGCCCGTGTAATCAAGCATTATGGATTAGCATCGGCAGAACAACGCTTGATAGAAGTACCTCTTCGGGTTTGGATAGAAAAAGGAGATTCTCGCCTCAAATTCACCGATTTATTTAGGGTTCCCTACGAATTATGGCGAATCAAACACAAATATTTTGGATAGTCAAGACTCTTGCAGCACAATCGGCTCTCTTTTTCGGCTTTCCAGTGCCAATTCTCGGCGGCGGCGGCGGTAAATACGAATGGCAAGCTCTTGCAACACTTCTAAGGACGACTGTGTTTGTGACGAAAACGTTCCGCCATAAATAGTCACATCTATTTGTCGCAACGAATCGGCAAGGCGTTCGTCAGGAATATTATCCACAATTTCTTTGGTGGTAAACGAGCTAAACGGCTTTCGTTCAAGACGTTCTACATAAGTTTTCCACAACACCACCGACTTTTCCACATTGCTAATCCCTGCTTTGCCTGCAATACCTCGCTGCAGCCGTTGAAAACTGCGAAGGAAGTCCGCATGACGGCGACTAAGCTGAAAAAAGCGAATTTGCCGCCGAATAAACGCCCCAAATAACCAATACACCAAAGCACCTGCAAGCACTACTCCCAATACAATCATCAAGATAAGTGGGTAGTTTGCTTGTTGCTCTACATGCAAATAACGAAGGTCTGTTTTGAGTTGTAGATTATTTACCGAGCCAATAATTAGCTCTTTCAAAAACACAGAATCGGGTATGGCATACACCGCCGTACAGTCTCGCTTAGATAATACAAAAACAGGAAGACTGAGTTTTTGGATTTTATCAATTTCAAACGAAACAAGGGTATAAACCACACTATCGAGGCTACCTCGTTGGTCGGTTTGAGTGGTGAAAAATTCTCGTTTTACACAATTGAATGGCTTAAAACTCCATGTAGTATCTGGAAAAAACACCTCCTGTGTAGCTGAGTGGCGGTAGCTAAAGGCATACTGAAAAGGCAGGCCAATCTTAACTGTATCGGCCAAAAAACGCCCCACAGGTCTTTGAGCCATTGCTAAAGTATTGGCCATGATGAGTATGAAAAAGGCCATCCTCAGCAGACCAAACAGTTTCTCAATTAACTTCGGGTTCACTAAAAGCATTGGAGCGTTGGTTGCGTACTTTGAACAATTTAATGAGTTTTGGCACGTAGTCTTCGGTTGAGTTGATAGCAATGTAATTGGCTCGATACTCTTTACAAAGTTGCTCGAGGGTTTGGCGGTTTGTTTGAAAAATATCTCGAATAAAGTTGCGGAACCGATTAGACGAAGTGTTCATCCAGACAGTTCGGCGGCTTTCGGTATCATAAACAGGCACAATCCCCAGCCGGGGCAAGTTGGTTTCACGCTGATCGTAGAGGTGAATCACCACCAAGTCATGCTTGCGAGCAAGGGCTTTCAGCGGATGCTCGTAGTCTTTGTCAATAAAATCTGAAATAAGAATAACGACACTCTTGCGACGTAAAATGTCAAGCGCAAACAAAATAGCTTTGGAGAGGTCGGTTTTGAGCGATTCGGGTTTTAGTTTAAAGAGTTCTACAATAATCTGATAGCCGTGCTTGATGCTATTAGAAGGCTTAATATAACGCTCCTTACGATCCGAAAAACAATACAGCCCTACATGGCTGGCTTCTTGAATAGCTGACAACGACAGCACCGCACAGATTTCTTTGGTGGTGTCGAGTTTAGAACGCTCCGAACTGCCCACTTGCTGCGAGGCACTCACATCCACCATAAAAAACACCGTTTGCTCCTTCTCTTCCCGAAAGATTTTTACATACGTGCCATGTCCTTTGGCGGTTGTGTTCCAGTCAATTAGGCGCAGGTCGTCGCCGTATTGATACTCACGCACATCGGCAAATTCAAGCCCTGATCCTTTAAAAACCGAGCGAAAGTTGCCGTGCATACTTCCGTTTACAGCTTTACGGATTCTAATCTCAAATTTGTGAATTCTTGCCAAAAATTCTTGGAGTACCATTCGTTAAAGTTTGTTAAAGCCTGCTGCCTCAAAATGTTACTTTTTACAAAGTTTGAAAATTAAACGCTAATTTCGTCATTTAAAACATAGTAAATTAGAAATTATCAATCTGACTTCGGGACAAAATACATGTGATGACGAGACAAGAGCAGAAAACCAACGTATTTCAAGAGTAGGTTTTTATGTACTATTTTCTTTTGTCTCTTGTCTAAGCGACCCTGTCTAAAAACCGCTTGTCTTGAAAAGAAATTACTGACTATGAATTTTGTAAAAATACTTGGTAATCAGCTATATGCAACAAAAAAAAAGAAGCCATTGGGTTTCTTGCTTGTCGTGTTGGTTTTATTTTTGAGTAATTGCAAACCCAAAGAAATCAGTGTAGATGAACCTGACAGGCTTATTCCTCAGGATACCATGGTTATGATTTTGCGAGACATACACCTTGCCGAAGCACGAGTCAACAAATTGAATGTGTCAGCCACAGACTCTACCCGCCTTATTTTTGAAGTAGCCGAAAAAAAGATTTACCAAAAGTACCACATTGACACCACCACCTATCGCCAAAATTATAGGTATTACGTAACAGACCCCGAACGTTTTGGTGAACTGTATAAAAAAGTGGTGCAGGATTTAGAAGAACGCAGCCGTTCACTCAATATCAATTGAGGCAATAAATTTGTAGTTTTGTAACATAATTTGCCTTTTACTGCTCGCTTTCAGCATCAGTTCGTTACCATAAAGCATTAAAAATTATTTACTTCATCATTTTAAACAGCACTACGCCCCCTTGAAAGATCGGCTTGTTATTATACCTACCTACAACGAGATAGAAAATATTGAGGCTATTATCCGAAAAGTATTTAGCCTCGAAATACCTTTTCATGTACTAATAGTAGATGATGGCTCGCCCGACGGCACAGCAGCGAAAGTAAAAGAACTCCAATATGAGTTTCCGGCGCAATTATTTATAGAAGAACGCAAAGGCAAATTAGGACTTGGCACAGCGTACATTCATGGCTTTCGGTATGCGCTGCGAGAAGGCTACCAGTACATTTTTGAAATGGATGCTGACTTTTCGCATAATCCCGAAGACCTCGTACGGCTCTATTATGCCTGTGCTACCGAAGGTAACGACATGGCCATTGGCTCACGCTACATCAAGGGCGTTAATGTAGTGAACTGGCCTATTGGTCGGGTATTGATGTCTTATTTTGCGGGCTACTACGTGCGTACCATCACCCGAATGCCCATTATGGATCCAACGGCGGGGTTTGTCTGTTACACTCGTAAAACACTGGAAACCATTGCGTTAAACAAGATAAAGTTTGTGGGATATGCCTTTCAGATCGAAATGAAATTTACGGCATGGAAGCATAAACTAAGTATCAAAGAGGTGCCGATTATCTTCACCGACCGCACCCAAGGCGAGTCCAAAATGTCGGGAAGTATTTTTAGAGAAGCCATTATTGGCGTAATTGAGATGAAAATAGGGAGTTGGTTTAAGAGCTATGCAAAGCCGTCTGCGCCAGAAGCTGCATGAAATTGTTTACATTAGTGTGGGCTTGGGTGGGTATGAACCACAGGGATTTTTGTCAATAAAATCACTCTACATATCTCTAAATTTTAAAAAATAACGATGGCAACCAAAATCAGGCAAATATGGCTCGGCGTTAATAAGGTGTTGACCATCATTAACTTTTTTCTTGTTGGGATTATTACATTTGGGAACATCCCTAAGAAATACCAAGACAAGCAAATGCCATTGGCAGTCAACATGATGTTGTTGGTATTACTTGTTTTGGTTCTATTTTCTTATCTTTGGTAATAGCAACTTCTATTACACTGACTTCCAGCCCGTTGTATCACACCGTCTCTACCACAGGTCTGACGGCAATTACTCCTATTTATTCGTCCATTGCACTTTTTGGCTCAAATTTGATAGGTTTCCTTGCGTTGTGAAAGCTCGGATGGCGTATTCATAGCGGCCATCGAGTTTGATTTCTTTGTCAATATATTCTCTGTTCTTGCCGTCTATGGCATGAAACTGCGACAGTCCCTGCTCATTTTCAGAACGATAAAGTACAAAATGACTAATGGCTGATGAAGTGTAATCCCACTTAACAATAACGGCTTTTTGCTCTTTATCATAGCTAATTTTTAGGATTAAAGGCTTGCCTTGCTCAATGCTGCCGAGGTTGATTTCGGTAGATGCCCAGCTTGCTACAGCAAATGGAGAATTGGTACCTACTTTGACAGGTGCAATACTGGCAAGCAATTGAGCGTTGGAAAGAGTGGCAGCACAAAGGCCGAGTGCGATGGTAAATACTACTTTTTTCATGGCTTTTACATGGTTTTTTGTAAAATAAAATACTTGTCCGCCTTGGACACTGCAAACATACTGCACTGATTATGAGTATCTTGTTAATAATTTCCTTTTGTTTTGTTAATGTTTTGTTAAACTTTACCAAGCCAGTGTTAGTATCTGATACCTTTGTAAATGATAGTATTGGGTATGGAGTCAAGAGTATTGAGAAGTAAAAGTTTATGACCAAACGCTAACCTTAATACTATGGAGTGTTATGCTGATTTGTAAGAGGTAATTTATCAGACTATTTGATTGCAAAAAAACCTTGTGTCTCTTGTCTTACAATCTCAAATCTATGAGGTATAAATAAGTTCTCCCGAAAAGTATGTCAAGTCGAACCATTCGTTTGTTTACTATTTTTTCTACCGTGGTGTTTCTCAGCGTCATGGTGGTTCAGTATTATTGGTATCGGCAGGCGTATAAACTCGAAGACCAAGATTTTGACCAGCGAGTCACCTCTGCTTTGCGTGTTGTTACCAAACGAATGTTGCGTTTCAATAATAATCCCAACAACGTAGTGCTGAAACCTGTTGAGCGAGTATCGTCCAACTACTACACAGTACAAATCAACGATGTTATTAACCCAACAGTGCTGGAAGAATTTTTACGACAAGAGTTTATTCGACACGATGTACAGACTAATTTTGAATATGGCATTTACGACTGTCAGAAAAACAGTATTCAATATGGGGGCTTTGTCTGTGTGTCGCACAAATGTGATAGCACGAGTTCGGTGAAGTACGAGTTTCCCGAAATACCCGGTCATAACTACTACTTCGGCGTCTATTTTACTGAAAAACGTACTTATTTGCTTAATCAAACAGGCTTCTTGTTGGGTTCTACGGCAGCGTTGATGGTGGTCATGTTGTTTTTTGCTTATGCTTTATGGGTGATTTTTAAGCAAAAACGCCTTTCTGAAATCCAAACGGACTTCATCAATAACATGACCCATGAGTTCAAAACGCCTATTTCAACGATTTCGATTGCCAGCGAGGTACTCACAAAGCCTGAAATTGTTAACTCGCCCGAACGCTTGTTAAATTATGCAACCATTATTCGCAATGAGGTAAATCGGCTTCGTAAGCATGTGGACGCTGTGCTTCAAATTGCAAAGCTGGGCGAAGGGTCTCAGGAAATCTGCCATGAAACGGTTGATATTCACGAAGTTATCCACGAACTTATCCACAATCAGCAACCTGTGTTGAAAGATAAAAATGCAGCCTTAACTTTACACTTACACGCTACGGACTCGTGCGTGCGAGGCGACCGAATGCACCTTACCAACATTATGCACAACTTGCTTGATAACAGCCTCAAATATTGTGAAACTGCACCTATGGTGGAGATAAAAACCCAAAATAAAGGAGGAAACCTTTGGATAGAAGTAAGCGACAACGGGCTGGGGGTGAGTGAGAAAGACCAAAAATTGGTGTTCAATAAGTTTTATCGGGTGCCTACGGGTAATGTTCATAATGTGAAAGGTTTTGGCTTGGGTTTGTACTATGTAAAACAGATGGTAGAAGCCCATCAGGGGAAAATTTCACTGAAAAGCACCTTAGGCAAAGGAAGTACGTTTAAGATAATAATACCAGTATGTCAACCAAAGGAATGAATTGATAGGAGCTTGGCAAACGCTCCTTATTTCTCACGCCTCACCCCTCTAAATTATGACTAAAATTCTTCTGGTCGAAGACGACGATAGCCTTGGGTTTGTAGTAAAAGATAACCTCGAAATGAACGGGTTTGAGGTATCATGGCAAAAAAATGGCAAAGCAGGCAAGATGGCTTTTGAACAACGTCCCTTTGATTTATGTGTGTTAGACGTGATGTTGCCCGAAATGGATGGCTTTACTTTGGCCAATCATATTCGCCAGTCGGGTAGTGAAGTACCCATTATTTTCTTAACTGCTAAGTCCCTCAAAGAAGACCGAATTCAGGGTTTCAAGATAGGTGGAGACGACTACCTAACCAAACCGTTTAGCATCGAAGAGCTGGTGCTTCGCATTGGTGTCATTTTGAAACGAATTGGAAAAAACACTACCCAACCAGCTTATATTCAGCCAGTTGGGCAGTATTTGTTTGACAGCAAGAATCTCAAATTGAGCCACTCACTGGGCGAATCAGAATTGACCCAGCGAGAAGCCGAACTATTGGGTTTGTTGTTTCTGCATAAAAACAACGTGGTAAGTCGTGAGAAAATCTTGGTGGACTTGTGGGGCGAAGACGATTATTTCAAAGGCCGTAGCCTCGATGTATTCATTACCCGCCTTCGCAAATACCTCTGCCACGACCCAGCAATCAAAATTGTGAACGTACACGGCGTAGGGTTTCGGTTGGAGTGCCAATAATTTCTACGTCCATCCTTCCCGATACTGCCGGCGCACAAACTGATTGGCTACATCGAAGTTCGTGATTTTCATGTTTGCACCATCCCACAACAAGCGTTTGCGGCCCATAAAGTTGAATCCGCCTCCCGTGCGAGCTTCTCGGTGCAAGTAACTCCGCACGGCCAAGTTACCCATAATCACGGTTTCGGCCAATGGTCCCGACTGGTCAAAAGATGAACTGGTATATGTGCCAAAACCTTGCTTACAAGCCTTTACCCATTGCTGTTGGTGGCCAGCCGTATCATTTTCTACCAAAGGGCGAATAGGCTCAGGCATCTTGAAATCACTAAATTTTGCCTCTGGAAATAGCTTAGGATTGTTGCCAAACAACTCGGCAGCCAACACACCTTTGGTGCCAACAAACATGATTCCTCCGTTTTTATCAGCAAATACTTTCTCATAGTCGCAACCTTCAGGAACTTTGGGCAAAATACCTCCGTCGTACCACGAAAGACTGATTTCTTTCACTTTTTTGTCATTTGAAGGAAATTTGAGATGAACAGAAGACGACGGTGGACACACATCATCAAAAAACGCTTCATCAAAGAAATCTTTATAAACCGAGCCAACGCTACATTCTACCGAAGTTGGGTATCCTAATTTCATAGCACGAAAGGGCACATCCATAAAGTGACAACCCATGTCGCCGAGCGCACCCGTTCCAAAATCCCAATACCCTCTCCATCTGAAAGGCATATAGGCTTCGTGATAGTCACGATAGGGCGCCGTGCCGAGCCACAAGTCCCAATCTACTTCACTCGGAATCGGCTGTTTTTCACCTTTATCTTTTGGTGACTTTACTCCTTGCGGCCATGTGGGGCGGTTTGTCCATACCTCAATGGTGTGAACATTTCCGATAGTGCCTGACTGCACAATATTTTCAACAACACGAGTCCATTTACCCGATGACCCTTGGTTGCCCATTTGAGTGACAACTTTGTATTTCTGAGCGGCTTCTGTCAGTTGCCGAGCTTCCCAAATGTCGTGTGTAAGTGGTTTTTCTACATACACGTGCTTGCCCATACTCATAGCGGCTATTGCTACGGGGTAGTGCATGTGGTCGGGTGTGGTTACAATTACCGCATCAATGTTCTTGGCCTCTTTGTCCAACATCTTACGGAAATCCTTGAAATAGGGCGCATTAGGAAACTTTTCACGATATTTTTTTGCCATACGGTCATCTACATCACAAAGGGCCACCATGTTGTCAGTACCACTATTAAAGGCTTGTTGAATGTTGTAGTCGGCTTTGCCTCCGCAACCCACGGCAGCAATGTTGAGCTTGTCGGACGGAGCGGTAAAGCCCTTGCCCAGCACATGACGAGGC
>JBGAVQ010000104.1:0-17516 GCA_044228045.1 Spirosomataceae bacterium | reverse complement strand
AAGGTTTTAATAAAAGCTATGGCTTAGAATTGATGGCTTCAAAAGATAAAGGCATTATGACTGGCTGGATAAATTATACCTACTCACGGTCGTTGAATCAAGTAAATCAGGGGCCTTTGGCAGAGCAACAAATAAATTTTGGTAAGTTTTACAATGCCAATTATGACCGTCCACATACTTTTAATGCGAGCCTGATTATTGGGCAAGGCAAACACCACGATTTTTCATTCAATTTTACTTATTCAACGGGCAGGCCATTTACCACACCGCAAGGCTATGTTGAATTCAACAATAAGATTTTCCCGTATTACTCAGAACGCAATAATGAGCGAATTCCAGACTACCATCGCCTCGATTTTGCTTGGAATATTTATAACCCCAAAATGAATCCAAAAAGAAGATTCAAAGGCAATTGGGCCTTTTCGGTTTATAATCTATATGGACGTAAAAACCCTTACTCCGTTTTTTACAAGTCCGAAAATAGGGTGCTAAATCCATACAAATTAGTGATTTTTGGTTCGGCTATCCCTTCTTTGGCATACAAATTTACTTTTGAATAACTATGTTTGATACATTATGACTCTAAATGATTTGTCTGGGTCTTTCATGAGTTTTTACCCACCCCCACCCCTCTGAGGAGGGGATTTTGACTTGATTCCCCTCCTCGGAGGGGCAGGGGTGGGTGAGTTTCAGAAATTTCACATAGAGTCATGAAAGTGATATTTATAGCCTTTGCGCTCCTTATTGTATTGATAGGCTGCCAAACTGAGAACAAAAATTGGGATATTGCCATTGAAGGTGTTACTTCGTCGTCGTCGCCCCAAGTTGAAGATTTGAACGGAGATGGCATTAAAGACATTGTTTTAGGAGCAGGGGCAGTAGAATGGGAAAAGACAGAAAGAGGTATAATTGCCATCAATGGAGCAAATGGAACGATTCTTTGGTTTGCCAAAGCCCGAAACCAAATTGTAGGCTCTGCAGTTTTTTTGGATGTCAATAATGACCAAACCCCCGATGTCATCATCGGAGGACGTTCTGCCGAATTACAAGCCATAAATGGTAAAAATGGAGAAGTAATATGGGAGTTTTACACCAAAAAACACAAATTTGCTTCAATAGAGGATGGATGGTTTAACTTTTATAATCCTCAAATAGTACTTGACCAAGACCACGACCAAATAGCTGACTTGCTTATTGCCAATGGAGGGAATGCTCTATTACCAGCAGGTTTTAAAGACCGCCCAGCAGGTAAATTGCTTTTAATAAGCGGTAAAACCGGGCAGATATTAGCAGAAGATTTGATGCCCGACGGCAGCGAAACCTATTTTTCACCCGTTTGTTTTGACTGCCAAACAAACCCAAATCCAACATTTCTCTTTGGAAGTGGAGGCGAAACCCAAAAAGGCCATTTGTATATCACCAGCCTCGATAAATTAAAACAAAAAGCACTGAAAAGTGCCATTGTTTTAGACTCTTCTGCCACCAAAGGATACATTTCCCCTCCTATTTTAGCCGATTTCACAAACGATAAAGTGTTGGATATTGTGGTAAATTTAGTAGAGGGAGTTACTAAATTAATTGACGGAAAAACCCTAAAAGTGTTATGGGCCGTAACTTGCAACAATGCAGAGGTGTATTCTCAACCTGCCGTTGGTAATTTTTACGGTAACGACAAAATCCCCGATGTACTGGTAAACTATAGCATTGGCACATTTCCAATCTATCAAAAGGCCGAACAATGGCTTATTGATGGAAAAACTGAAAAGGTTGTCATGAATTTCAAGGAAAAAAGATTTACGTATTCTTCCCCTTTGGTGGCAGACTTAAACCAAGATGGTACTGACGAAGTAGTTTTAAATACTGTAAATGATAGCTTGGTGAATTCTAAATCAAAGCCCTACTACCAATTAACTGTTTTTGACTTTAAGCACAATTCTAAAACATACTTAGCCAAACGAAAATCCGGAGCTTGTTTCGCCTCTACGCCCTACTTAGGTGATTTGGACAATGACGGTAAATTAGACATTATCTACAGCGGCAATCCAACCATTATTTCTGAGTTTCCAGGAAACACCTCGTACCAAACCCCAGAACTTCGGCTTTTTGTACATCGTGTTGAAATGGGAAATACACCTTCAAAAGTGGTTAAATGGGGCAATTATTTGGGTTATTAAAGGAGAGGAAAAGTTGGATACTCCTACATCTTATGTAGCAAAACAAGACGTATATTCATTAAAAAACACCAAACTATCTGTTATGTGCCGCTGCCAATATTCCCATTGATGTCCACCTTTATTTTCTACATAAGTGTGATGTATATCATTGTCTATCAATTGGTAATGTAATTTTCGATTCGCCTCAACCAGAATATCTTCTGTACCGCAATCAAACCTAAAAGGAGAAATGTTATCCTTGTTTAACAGCATTTCATCTAATACCCCAGTTGTTTCACTAACTGAATTTTCTAAAATCATAAAATCCTCAACAAATAACTTCATCTGTGAAAATTCAGTAATCGAAGATAATCCAGAAAATGCCTTGAACAAATTGGAGTATTTGGCTCCCAATCTCAATGCACCATAGCCGCCCATTGAAAGCCCAGTAATAAAAAACGGAGTATTTTGATGAACCAAATCAAATTGTTCTTTTACTAAAGCAATCACATCCTCCACAATCCATTTTTCATAATCTTCGGTTTTGTGGGGTAAATACGCACTTCCATCAGCAAAAAGACCATCTGAGGGCATGACCAGTAGCATTGGTTTTATTTGCCCAGTATCTATTAGTTTTTGGGCAGTTTCATGCGCCTTGCCTTTCAAAGTCCAAGCCCAATGACTTCCATAAACGCCATGCAGAAGTATCACAACACCAGCAATTTCACTAACGTTTGGTGGAACAAACACCGTAATATCCACTCGTTTTTTGAGCGCATTACTTTTCACAGTGATAAACCTTAGATTATCACCTGTTTGTTCTGAAATTTCAGTTGTAAAAAAGTCACTCATCCGAATCAATTTTAGTCAAAAATGATGACACCTTTGGCATTTCGCCCAGCGTGCATATCTGCAAAAGCTTCTGCGAGGTTTTCTAAGGGGTAGGTTTTTGTAATCATTTCATCCAACATTAAATCGCCTTTGGCGTAGAGGTTTTGTAAAATCGGGAAATCAATTTGCGGGCGTGCTTTTCCGTATAGTGGATTGATGTACACCTTATCCCATTCAAACAGATTCATGTCAATGGAAATCTCCTGCTCAATGCCGCTTACCTGCACCGCCATGCCAGCATTGCGTACCATCGCCAAAGGCGCAGCACCTAATTCGGGAATGGCAGTGCATTCAAACGCATAGTCTGCACCCCGTCCGTCTGTCATTTCTTTTACAGTTTTTGAGGCGTTTATCAAGCCAACATCTTGTTTATCAGCCAAAATGGTATGCGTTGCACCATATTCTTTTGCCATTTTGAGCCGAATTGGATTCACGTCAATGGCTATAATTTTGCCAGCTCCTGATATTCTTGCCCCTTGAATCACATTTAATCCAACTCCACCCGTCCCCAAAACCACAACCGATGTACCTGCCTTTACTTTGGCGGCATTTACAACCGAACCAAAGCCCGTCATCACCCCACAACCAACTATGGCAGCAGAAGCAAAAGGCATTTCAACATTGATTTTGACACAAGCGGCTTCTCGCACCAAGGTATATTCAGCCATTGTCCCTAAGCTGAATGAGCGTTCGATAGGTACTTCGTTAAGTTGTGTAGCTTCAAAACGAGCATGCCCACCAGCTAATTGATTACCTGCTGTTACAGGAGAATTTATTTCACAAATATGTTGGTTTCCTTCTTGGCATTGAAAGCATTTCCCGCATGGAATGGCCCAATTGAGCATCACTTTATCGCCTATTTTCAAAGAAGTTACATCTTTCCCAATCTTTTCTACAATCCCTGCGCCTTCGTGACCCATTACAATTTGTTTACCCCACGACTGTGAATCCCAGTCGGTATGGCAAACGCCTGCGGCTTTTATTTTCACGAGTACTTCGTCGTTTTGAGGATCATCTACCGCTAAGGTTTGTAGCGAATAACTACCTTTCCCATCAGCGATAGCAGCTTTGGCTGATATCATAAATTTTCTTGTAGATTTTTCGGAAAGTTAATAAACAAAGACTGAAATTATACTTCATAGATTTGAGATTGTAAGACAAGAGACATGAGACCGTTTGATTATCAAACAGTTAATCCCAAAGCCTCTTGCAAAACAGTATTAAATCAATAAAACAAGTCTCAAAAAAACTCAGTCTCCTTATCAGTTAAATGACTTATTTGTTTGGCACTCTATTTTTGATTTTCTATCTTCCTGCTCAATTTTAGTTTATAGGTAATATTCATGCTTAGCCATTCAACTAAATTTGAACAGAAACTGTATTTTTCATATCATTCATCAGTTTTAAACAAAACCTCTAAACCAATGAAATTCAAACACTTACTTACAGCAATCTGCTGTCTTTTTGTATTAAATGGGCTTGTTGCTCAGTCAAAGGAATCACTTTTCAATGGAAAAGATTTAACAGGTTGGCGCATACATGGTACCGAAAAATGGTTTGTCGAAAACGGCCTTTTAGTCTGCGAAAGTGGCCCAGACAAAGAATATGGTTATTTATCCACAGAAAAAAAGTATAAAAACTTTGAACTAACACTTCAATTCAAACAAGCGGCTGATGGTAACAGTGGCGTATTTTTTCGGTCTTCTATTGAAGGGGTCAAAATCAGTGGTTGGCAAGTAGAAGTAGCTCCGCCTAAGCACGATACAGGTGGAATTTATGAATCGTATGGGAGAGGTTGGCTCATAAAACCTGATGCTGAGAAAGATAAATTCCTCAAAATGGGCAAATGGAATAAGATGAAAATAAGGGTAGTAGGCGACGAAGTAACCACATGGCTAAACGGACAGCAAATGGTATTTTTGAAAGATGACAAAATTGGTAAAGGTGAAGGGTTCATTGCCTTACAAATTCATTCGGGTGGGGGCATAAAGGTTCAGTGGCGTAAATTGATGGTAACGGCGTTGTAACCTTGGGCAACGTTGTATTTCAGAAATATGTTAAGGGCAATCATTTACGTTGGCCCTTAACATTTTGAATTTGGGGCAACCACAAGGGATTGCCCCAACTGTTTATTTTTTACTCCTCATTCATTGCCCGTTTCTCTAAATGTTCGTCCAGTTTGAGGCGGTCAACTCCTTTTTGTAACCATTCGGGGGCAGGCTTGCCTTTGAGGTGAAAATCAAAAAATTCCATCATACGTACGGCATAATCTTTGCGGTTGGGCAATTTGGCTAAGCCGTGGTTCTCACCTTTGTACTGAATCAATACTACTGGCTTTTTCAAACGGCGCAAAGCATTGTAATATTCAATACCTTGGGTAAAATCCACTGCGCCGTCGGCATCGTTATGAAGCATCAGCAGTGGCGTTTGTACTTTCTTAACATGGTGCAGTGGCGAATTGCGATAATAAGCCTCCCAGTTATCCCAAGGGGCTTCGAGCCGTCCTTGTGAAGCCTCAAAAATAGCCCCATTAGCTGTTCCTGAATTTTTGTAAATTAAGTTGTACATCGAAATCATGTCTGTCAAAGGTGCACCTGCTGCTGCTGCCTTAAACATATTGGTTTGGGTAATCAAAAAACTGGTTTGATATCCCCCCCAAGAGTGCCCCGTAATGCCAATATTGGCTTCGTCAATAATACCTGTTTTCAATGCTGCTTTTACACCTGGAATCACACACCACACCGCCGACATACCTGGGTCGTTGAGTTTATAGACAATATCTGGAATAAAGACCGCATAACCATTTGAGGTATAAAGGCTTGGATTCCAGCCCCCTCCCGGATAACCTGGCGTGGCAAAACTGTGTAAACTTTGAGAGAGTTTTTCGTAATAATAGATGATGGTTGGGTATTTTTTACCTTCTTGATAACCTGCTGGATAAAACAAAGCCCCTTGCAGTTTGTCACCTTTTTCACTCACGTAATCAATCAGTTTGACCATAGGTGACCAAGCGTATTTGTCAAGGCTGGGTGCATTCTGGGTCAATTTTTTAGCACTTTCAAGCCCCCCGGAGGTTGTGAAGTAATAATCAGGAGCATCTTTAAATGTTTGACGAGTATAAACGAATGAACCTGCGTTTTTTGCTTTATTGAGTCCACCCACTTGGGCATCTTCCCAAATAAGCGATTTTAAACCAGCCATTCCATTGTCCATCCGAGCAATACCGCTTTTCTTAGTCCATTCGCCATAAATTGAAAAGTATTGAGATTGTTTTAAACCTATGCCTTTCTCGTCGGGGTCAAGTCTAAATCGGTTTGTATAACGAATTTGATCCGTTTTACCATTTACAGTCAAATTTTGAAGCGTCAACCCTTGTAGTTTGCCTTTCACCAGTTTAGGGTCTTCAACAGGGAGTTGCCACACATCCCATCCGTCTGATGCCAGAATCGCCTTGCTGTCGCTTGTCCAACCCAAATGCCCGTGCGGAGGCTTCTGGGTGTTATGGTCGTCGTCAGTATCAATAAAAGAAGTGGCAGCTTTCTCCGAAATATTCCGAGTAGTTTTAGTCACAATGTCATACACATACCAATGTCCATCGTTCCAATAAACCGCCTTGGTTCCATCCGGTGAAAACTGTGGATTAGCCCAAAAATTAGGCATATAAAAATTTGACAACCACTTGGTTTTTGAAGCTATTTTCAAATCAACCATGTATATGTCAGCGATATTTTTACCCGTAAGGTTATTGTCTAATTCATAGTCTGTAACGTCTTGGCTGAGTGCATATAACTGTTTGGGCGAAACAGTTAAGTTGCGTAAGTTACTGTCTGCCAACTGAATAAACTTCTTAGTAGCGACATCATAAACAGACAGAAAGCTGAATGTTTTGTCTTGTGATTCCACCACTTGTTGACGGGATTGCAATCGCTTGTCTTGCCAGTGCCAAATAGTCATATCGGGTTTTTCGGGTTCGTCTTTGCTATCAGGTTTTGCACCAGCCGCATCGGGTTTTGCAGCAATTTTGGCAATTGCTTTTTGTAAATCTTCTACCGTTTTGATAGTCGTATCAGCCTTTATTTTTGCTAATTTATCTGTGTCTGATACTTTCTTATCTATGTCTTTTTTGGCATCTGTACTTGGTTTCTTATCTTCTTTTTTAACTAACTCAACCTTGCTAATTCCAAACAATAAACGCCCCAAATCGTCTGACCAGTAGGGGTTGCGATTGGGGCTTACAGTCATTCCTTTTGGAAAAGTAGTAGAGTCTTTCTTGGGGTCATAGACTGTTAGTTCGGGCATACCAGCAAAGTTTTTCACACCCAATACGCTGTTCAAGTCAGCCTTGTACTTTTCATCTTTAAGGCCTTTCAAAAGAGCTAATCCGTCACCTTTTTCAGTCCAATTCAAAGACTTGTAGCTGGCTTTGTCATTGTCCAGAATCATGGTAATACCCGTATTCATGTTTCTAATATGTAGCCCATTTCCAGCTTTTTCGGCAGCATCAAGGGTAAGTGCCAACCAATCACCTTTTTTATTGAACGACATTTCGGCCACATTACCTATATTTTGTACTTTGTTTGTTGCCAAGTCCACCAATAACATATCAGAACCTTTGGCCGCATCTGGCGAAGGTGGCCCACTGCCAGCCGCAGTGAGCAACAAAGCAAGATGCGAGGATTTTTCACCATTAAATGCAAAAGACTTAACTCGGTCAAATTCGGTCTTTTTCTTGGTGGCAAGTTCTATCAAGAATACTTTTTCGGGCAAGGGCTTGCCGGGTGTTTTGGCAGCAGCCTTTTTTTCTTTGTCTTTTGGATAGACTTTAAAAGCAATCCATTTAGAATCATCAGAAAACGCCATTTGCGCTGAGGTAGTAGCGCCAATTGGATAGCTCAACTTGGTGGTATCGCCAGTTTTTTGGATAATCAAATCGCCATCGCCTTCGTTGGGCATCATTACATAGGCAAACCATTGTCCGTCTGCTGATAGGCGTGTTCCGCCAAAGCCAGCTATACTTTTCCAGTTAGCTACTTCTTTCCACGATAGTGCAGGTTTGGGTTTGGTTTGAGCAAAGAGCGTGGCTGAAATAAAACACAGCCCTATAAGTTGGTAGAAAAACCGTTTCATTGTAGGTTTGGGGGATTTTTGTTGGTTGATGGTTATAGAATAGTACCTCCCTGCAAAATAGCCAATAAAATAGAACTTTACCCATACAAAGTGACCAAATGCGCAAATTAAGTGTCGAAGAGCTTAATCGTTTGTCAGTGAGTGAATTCCAGCAGACAGAAAAATTTCCGTATGTACTCATGTTGGACGATGTAAGGAGTTTAAACAATGTAGGCTCAGTTTTCAGGACAGCCGATGCGTTTTGTGCCGAAAAAGTGTATTTGTGTGGCATTACGGGCACTCCGCCGCATCGGGACATTACCAAAACAGCACTGGGAGCTGATGAGTCGGTGGAATGGGAACATCACACAGACATTGTGCAGCTTTGCTTGAAACTCAAAGAGGAAGGTTATCAACTATTGGCGGTGGAACAAGTTGAGGGAAGTATTTCGCTGGCTGATTTTGTACCGCAGCCTACCCAAAAGTATGCTTTTATTTTTGGAAACGAAGTGTTTGGAGTTAATGAAAAAGTGATAGAACTTGCAGACCATTGTATCGAAATTCCTCAATTTGGCACTAAGCATTCCTTAAACATTTCTGTAACAGTAGGTATAATTTGCTGGGAAATGGTGAGAAACAGGGAATAGTAATTACATTTTCAATTAGTTATGTCAAAGAAAAAACAAAACCAGCAACCAGTAGTAAAAGGTTCACCGCCTGCCGAAAAGTCAACGCCAAAATCTAAGGCTATGCTTGATTGGTTCGAGAATGCGACCAAATGGCAATTGCTTGGTTTGCTGATGGGCGTACTATTGCTAATTAGTTACTTCATTTTCAGTGATTTTATTTTCCAGAAAAAATACTATCTCTTTACTGACGGCGGCGGTGATATGTTTGCCCAAGCCTATCCCGATTTGATTCATTTGGCTCATTACTTTCGTACCGAAAGCCTCTTGCCTGGGTGGTCATTTTTTGTTGGATTGGGGCAAAATACCTACCCATTTTCATTAGACCTTACCAACCTACTCACCTTAGCCAATAGCCCATCTGCCATTGCTGGGGGCATTATCTATATCAATTTATTGATGGTACTGCTATCAGGGTTTATCTTTTATTGGTATCTACTCAGCCTTCCTGTTTCTAAATTTTCAGCTTTGGTAGGGTCTATTTGCTTTGCCAATGGGTATATTTTCATTATCAGTGGTTGGTCTAATCACTTAATGAACGAGGTGCTTATTGTAGCAATGCTGCTGTTTGGCATCGAACGACTACTCCAACACAAGCAATGGTATTGGCTTCCTATCCCTTTCATGTGGGCTGGTATCATTCAGCCATTTTATTTGTTCATTTTTGGCTTATTCGCAGGTATTTACACTTTAATTCGCTGTATAGAATTGGAGTATAGCCAAAAAAATATCTTCAAAAGTCTTTTTGCATTAGTCGGACTGTCAATAATAGGAGCTGGATTAAGTGGCTTTATGTTGGGAAGCAACATTTATCAACTCTTAGACAGCCCTCGTGGAAGTGGCGAAGTTTCCTCGGCGCAGCAATTGCTCTCAAAACCAATATTTGATTTAGCCGACTCCAAACAATTGTATTCTGCACTCCTGCGCTTCTTCTCAAATGATTTGCAAGGCATTGGTAATGAGTTTCTTGGATATGCCAATTATTACGAAGCCCCCATTCATTATGGTGGTTGGTTGCTACCCCTATTATTGCCTTTGGCATTTTATGGCTCTACGGCAAAACAACGCATTGGGCGAGGTATTCTTCTCATTATTTTTATCTTACCCTTATTTTTCCCGTTTCTAAGGTACTCATTTTGGGCATTTACAGGCGACTATTACCGAGCTTACTCACTGGTGGTGAGTGTAGTGGTGCTTTTTAGTGCGGTTAGGGGTTTAAACAATTTGTTAAAAAATCCCCAAATCCCTATTGTGTGGCTTATTGGTTCTTTTGTATTTGTAGTGCTTTGCCTCTTGCTACCCGATGCCCAAACTGCTGGCATTAATAAATCGCTTCGCACTTTGATATTGGCCGGCTCGTTTGGTTATTTTTCACTTTTGTTCCTTTTGACCAAAAGCGGTTTCACCAATGTCGCTAAAATAGGCTTGCTCTTACTATTAGTCATTGAGTTTTCCTATTCACATAGCCAATCGCTCAAAAAACGACCTACGTATTCAAAACAACAATTTGAAAACAGAGAATTACTAAACAACTATTCGATAGATGCTATCAATATTATTAAAGCAAAAGATAAATCGTTTTATCGCATTGCAGAGGAGTCACCTGAAACCCAAAATGACTCAGAAGCAAAGCTTTATTTTGGCTCGTCGTCTTATCATTCATTTAATTCGCTGAATTACATTAAATTTTTGCAAGGAGTGGATTTGATTCAAGTTGGAAATGAGTTTCAAACTCGTTGGATTGATGGGCTATTTACCCAGCCCGTGTTGGGTACTTTGTTGAGTACAAAATATTTAATCGTCAAAACCACCAATTCCGAACTTCTTCGTTCAATGGGCTTTGATTCTGTGGGGGCTGTCAATGAGTTTAAGATTTTTTTCAATCAAAATTATTTGCCTTTTGGTGTTTGTTTTGACCGTTTTATGCTTTCAACAGATTTCAAAAAACTTTCAGCAAACAACAAACAAATTGCCATGTTGCAAGCCGTCGTAACGGACTCTACGCAACTTGATTTGCAGCAAAAGTTGAAGCAATTGAGCATTGCCGAGTTTGATACCAACAAAGTATTTTCGTATGATTTGGTTACAGAGTACACCAAACAATTGAAGCAAGACACCTTATCAATTAGTGCTTTTTCACAAAATAGCCTAAATGGAACTATCTCACTATCAAAGGCTAAGGCATTGTTCTTTCCAATGCCTTATGATAAAGGCTGGCAATTAACAGTAAATAACCAAATTACTCCGCTACAAAAAATCCAGATAGGGCTTACAGGTGTTTTGCTACCTGCAGGCAAGCATACGATAGTACTTACCTACAAACCTCCTTACCAAAAAGAGGGTGGTATTGTTTCTCTCATTTTCTTGTTAATTTTTGGCACTTTAATATTCGTTTTAGAGCGAAAAAAAACTACACTTGTTAACACATAAATTGAATGAGGACGCTTGGTTCAATATTAAGTTTTGGGCCTATGTTAAAAACTTAACATGAAATTTTTTTTTTCGTGTAATACATTACCCTACTTTGAGTAAAATTTAACAATTTCTTAACATGAAAGCACAGAAGAAACAACTAATCGCTGAAATTGCGGAGTCTATTCAATCCAAATTGAGTAGCATTGAAGGCAAGTCTGCTAAAAAACTAAAAAAAACAATTGAAAAAGCAGCAGAAAAGGTTGCAAAGAAATTTGCAAAGGCCATTAAAAAGACTAAAAATGTAAAAGACGATGACGCAAAAAAAGCCAAAAAGAAAGAGAAACTAAAAGCCAAAAAAGAAGCAAAAAAAGCCAAGGTGAAAGAAGTAAAGAGTGCTAAAAAAGTTGTAAAAGTTAAAACAATTCCAGCACCTGTGGCAATTGAGCCTGCTAATCCTACACCCAAACGAAAATATACAAAAACCACAGTTGCCAAATCTGTTCCCAAAACAGTAAAAAAGACAGTTCCTAAGCCCAAAACAAGCCAAAGTACGCCAGCACCTGATACAACAATCACAGCAGAATAAGCAATACAGAAAGACAAAACGAAGGTTAAAGAGAGTTTAAAACTTTCTTTAACCTTCGTTTTATTATGGTAAAATTCACAACTATTTTACCATAAAACTCAAAATCTTATTTACTTTTGGTAATCCTATAAATATTAATGCTGGGTAGTGGTCTGACGGAACGTCTGACCTGTAAATAGCATTAAAAATTTAGCACTACCTTACTTTAACCAACTATTTTGAGTATTTTCCTCATCAGACCATTCTGAGTGATTTTTATGGCTAAATCAAATCAAAAAAAACAAGCTACTTATATCGCTATTCCAGTTAAAAATGGAAACAACGAATCCTCATCAGCTGAAATACGTTCTTATTTCACAATAGAACGCCTACCCCAAAAAATCGTTTGGGGAGTATTTATAGCCTTGTTGAGCCTAATGATATTGGTGCTATTCTGGAATTTTTTGATTCAGAAATATCCATATTTATTCATAGATATTGGCATAGACTCTACCATCATTATTTATCCTAACTTAGTACAATTGGCCGAGTATTGGCAACAATATGGGCTACCCAGTTGGACATTTGCCGATGGCCTCGGTAAAAATATCTACCCTTTTTGGTTTGACCCTTTCACTAACTTTTTGTTGTTGTTATCTCCTCGTGGCATTGCAAGTGGGTTAATTTATGTAGCCGTAGTCGAAATTTTCGTAACTGGATTATGTTTTTATGCTTTTCTGAAAGAGGCAAATACCTCTAAGTTTGCCTCCATTATTGGTGCTATTTCGTATGCTTTTTGTGGCTATATGATTTTATGTGGTGCCTGGGACATTAACCGTTATTCTACCGAGGTATTGTATGCAGCCTTGCTACTATGGTTGTTAGAGCGGTTTGTTCAAAAGCAAGAATGGGCATGGCTTCCTCTCCCCTATGCGCTTATTGCCATGCAAAACCCCTTCAATTTATACCTCTATGGTTTGCTCACTTTGGTTTATTTAACGCTTCGTAAACCTACCCTTTTCAACGATTTAAAAGTCAACATTACGCCTTTGGTTTGGGCAGGAATCATCGGCTTGGGTTTATCTGCATTTGTGCTGTTTAGTAATGTTATTCAGATTCTGGATAGCCCACGAGGAAGCGGCGACTATTCGTATTCGGAGATTTTGATGGCGCATCCACTTTTAAAATTAGCCCCTAATACTGAATTTAGCTCACTTTTTAATCGCCTTTTTTCTCCTAATCTCAATGGATATGTAAATCAGTTTAAAGGATGGCAAAACTACATGGAAGCCCCCATTTTTTACTGTGGGCTGTTCTCGGTTATTGTGTTTCCACAGGCTTTTAAATTTTTACAAAAAAAGCAAGCCATTGTTTATGGCGTAATATGGTTGCTGGTGATTTTAATCTGCGTTTTTCCTTTTTTACGCTTTGCTTTTTGGTTGTTTACAGGCGACTACTACCGTAGCATTTCGTTGTTTGTAGTCATTTTGTTGCTTTATGGCAGCACCCAAGCCCTCACGGCTATAGACCAACTGTCCAAAATCAATATTCCTATTTTATTAGGCACTTTGTTGTTTGCATTGATTGTGCTATTTTTCCCATATACCATCAAAGCTCCATCAGCGCAAGGATTCAGACCCCTTGCTGGCTTCTTTTTGGTCTTTTATACAGGGCTGTTATTATTGTTTAAGAGTCCTCAATTTCGGGGTATTTCACAAATCCTTTTAGTAGTAACTTTGGTCACTGAAATTATTTTCTTTCAAAATCCCACTATCAACAAACGCCAAATAGCTTCATTTGACTTACTTTTTTCGTTTGGAGAAAATAAAGGGTATAACGACGGTGTACGAGAAGCACAAGCCTACATTAAACAACGAGACAATAGCCTATTTTTCAGAACCGAAAAAGATTTTTCGTCCATTGGCCTTACCCAATCGGCTTATTTAGGGAGCACCAACGACTCTAAGGTGCAGGGCTATTGGGGTTCAAGGTGTTATGGCTCCTTTAATCAGGTCAATTACATAAAATTCTTAACAGCCTTAGGTTTAATTGACCCCAAAGATGAACTCGCCTCACGTTTTATTTTTAAAGGGCTGGCCCTTGACCCTGTTGCTGGCGCAGGAATATGTAATATTAAATATTTACTGACTCGAACCAATCGTGACAAGGATTTTATTCCACTTGGTTACGAGCCTTTTGGCAAAACGCCTGAGATGTGGATTTATCGCTATAAATATAGTATCCCACTTGGTACTGCGTATGCAACTTATATCAAAAGATCCGATTTCAATCAATTAGACAACTTTCAGAAACAGTTTTCGTTCATGCGGGGTGTAGTCATTGATTCTACCCAAACCGAAGCCATGAAATCCATTGCCCCAGCCATGCCAGATACAGCGGCTATTGTTACATTAGATGTGCTTGGAGCCTATGCCAATGCCTTAAAAAAGGACACACTTCAGTTACAATCATTTACCCCTAAGCAAATCAAAGGTTCTATTGAGGTCACCTCTAACCGAGTCTTGTTTTTTTCTATTCCCTTTGATAGAGGCTGGCATGGTGTACTTGATGGAAAAGAAGTACCACTCGAAAAAGTAAACATTGGATTCACGGGTATGCTCCTACCTGCTGGCAAGCATCAAGTTGAGTTATACTATGAGCCTCCTTTTGTAAAACTTGGTATGGCTATTTCAATCCTAACTTTGTTACTTTATGGTAGCTTGCAGTATTACAAAAAGTTAAAAAGAACTTAGCTTTCTATTACTCGCTTAACTTCATTGAGTTTGAGAAGTGCTTCAATGGGCGTAAGTGTGTTAATGTCCACTTTTTCGAGTAATTCTTGCACTCGCTCAAAGCGTTTATCGGGTGCAAATTCAAAAATACTCAACTGATGCTTGTGCTTGGGCATTTCTTTGAGCCGTTCGTTGTGATTTTCACGAATATGGTCTTGCTCCAAATGTCCTAAAATCTCAGTAGCTCGCTCAACAATTTGGGGTGGCATTCCAGCCATTTGCGCTACATGAATTCCAAAGCTGTGTTCACTGCCACCTTCCACTAATTTCCGCAAGAAAATCACTTTATTGCCCACTTCTCGTACCGCTACGTTGAAGTTTTTGATGCGGGGGAAATCTTCTGCCAATTGGTTAAGCTCATGGTAATGGGTAGCAAACAAGGTCTTGGGCTTACTTTTAGTATTATTGTGTAAGTATTCGGCAATGCTCCAGGCTATACTCACGCCGTCGTAGGTGCTGGTGCCTCGTCCAATCTCATCCATTAAAATCAAACTTCGATCACTCAAATTATTCAAAATACTGGCGGTTTCCGTCATTTCTACCATGAATGTACTCTCGCCCCGGCTAAGGTTGTCTGATGCCCCCACTCGAGTAAAAATCTTATCAACCAACCCAAGTTCTGCGGAGGTAGCTGGCACAAAACTGCCCATTTGTGCCATCAACACAATGAGTGCCGTTTGCCGTAGTAAAGCTGATTTACCTGCCATATTTGGCCCTGTGATGATGATAATTTGCTGGGTTTTGTCATCCAAAAACAAATCATTAGGAACATAACTTTCGCCCAACGGCAGTTGTTGTTCAATCACTGGGTGCCTTCCTTCATTGATTTTGAGTATTTTGCCTTCATTGATTTGTGGACATACATAACGATTTTTCTGAGCCACTTTTGCAAAACTCGCAAGCGCATCTAACATTGCCAACACCTTGGCATTCTGCTGAATAGGCACTACATAGTCATTGGCCGTATGCACCAAATCATTAAAAATACGCTGCTCTATGTTAAATATTCGATCTTCGGCAGACAGAATTTTGTCTTCATATTCTTTGAGTTCGGGTGTGATGTATCGCTCGGCATTCACGAGAGTTTGCTTACGAATCCAATCGGCTGGCACTCGATTTTTGTGTGAGTTGGTTACTTCCAAATAATAACCAAACACTTTGTTGAAAGCAATTTTCAATGAAGTAATTCCCGTGCGCTCAATCTCTCTATTTTGCACTTGTACCAAGTAATCCTTCCCCGAAAAGGCAATTCCGTGCAACTCATCTAATTCAGTATCTACCCCTGATTTTATCATACCTCCTTGATTAGTCACCACGGGCGGGTCTTCTCGCAATACCTTCTCTATTTTCTCCAACAAGTAGTCGCAGCCATTGAGCTGGTCTGTGAACTTTTTTAGTAATGATGCGTGAGGTAACAAATCTGCCTGATTAACAATGGCTTGCTTGATGGGTAATATGTTAATCAAAGCTCTTTTTAAGGTTAGCAATTCTCTTGGGTTGATGCGCTTAACGGCTACTTTTGAGATAAGTCGCTCCAAATCACCAATTTGTTTCAAATGATGGAGCAATTTTTCGAGAAACTCGTGTTGTTCTACCAAGCATCCAACCGTTTGAAGCCGTTCTTCAATCGGGGTTTTGTCTTTGAGGGGCAACACCAGCCACTTTCGCATTAATCGTGCACCCATCGGCGTAACGGTATCATCCAAAATTTGAATCAACGGCACACCTCCTTCTTGTTGGGCATTTAGTAATTCAAGATTTCGGATTGTGAAGCGGTCAAGCCACACATATTTGTCTTCTTCTAAGCGAATGAGCCGCAGCACATGCCCAATCTCCTTATGCTCAGTAGCATGTAAATAATGCAAAATAACACCAGACGCAATGATTCCTTCGTGCAGATTCTCAACACCAAAGCCTTTGAGTGTATTGGTTTTAAAATGTTGCGTAAGCAACGGGTAGGCATATTCGTGGGTAAAAGCCCAATCGTCTAACTGAAACGTGTTGAATTTTTCACCAAAATTTCCGAAGAAATCAGCTCTATTTTTCTTGCATACCAATATTTCGGCAGGAGCAAAACTTTGTAACAGTTTTTCGATGTATGCCGACGAACCTTGGGTAGTCAAAAACTCTCCTGTAGAAATATCGAGCAGTGCAATTCCGATGGTATCGTTTCCAAAATGAATGGCTGCCAAATAATTATTCTGGTTGATATCCAGCACATTATCATTGAAAGAAACGCCAGGAGTCACCAACTCAGTCACACCTCTTTTTACAATTCCTTTGGCAAAAGCAGGGTCTTCTAATTGGTCACAGATGGCCACACGCTCACCAGCCCGCACGAGTTTAGGCAAGTATGTATCTAAGGAATGATGCGGAAAACCCGCCAATGGTTCGTCGGCCCCACCGTTGTTGCGTTTGGTCAATACAATTCCTAAAATCTTACTGGCTTTGATTGCATCGTCCCCAAAGGTTTCATAAAAATCGCCTACCCTAAAAAGCAAAATAGCACCCGGATACTTGGTTTTTATCTGGTTATATTGCCTATGTAGCGGCGTTTCTTTGGGTTCGTCTTTCTTGGGAACTAAGGCGTGTTTGGGAGGGCGTGCCACTGATAAAAATTAAGGTTATAGCCTGTTTGAATAAATACAGAAGTAGGGAAGTAAGATGTAAGAGTCAAAAAATACAAAAGATTTAACCATCTCCTATTTCTTACTTCAAACCTAACTGATGTATAAGAAAGCCAAAGTTAGAAGGAATTAGGAAGAATGAAAAAAAGGAAATTAACTCAACAGGTTGAATTATTGTATGGTTGAATTGTTTTAGAGGACTAAACCATCGTTACCATTTGTTTGAGAAACATAAAAAACGCTGTTTTTAACGTAAAAACAGCGTTTTTTATTGAGCGGAC
>JBGAVQ010000103.1:0-17528 GCA_044228045.1 Spirosomataceae bacterium | reverse complement strand
ATGAAAGGATAAAAATTACGATGGGTAGGAGAAATCCGCTCTTCTCAATTTCATTCTCTGTGGCTCTTTAGAACCATTATTGGAAAAAAATGATATTTACTCGCAAGTTTATATCGTCTTTGGCTACCTCTCTTAGTTCAAAGGAGTATGCTATGGGTAACAACTTGCTAAAGGTCGTCTATTATTGTCATATCGTTTTTGATACACAATTACATCATGCAAGTAAAATCATAAAGTACCGAAAAAACTAACTGTGCGTGATTGGAATTGATTTTGGGTAATAAAACTCCATAATTGCTTGTGTGTCAATGCAAACCTAAGTGAGAAAAAACATATTTAAAGCAAGGCAGTATTGGGGTTCCAAAACAATTTTTCGAAATCAACAACTTTATCGTTTTTTATGATAACTCCTTCTTTTTCAAGTAGTTCTTGCATTAGATTGCCGCCAAAGTGATGCTTTCCTGTCAGCATTCCGTTTCGGTTTACAACCCGGTGGGCAGGTACATCAGTTTGTGCATGAGCAGCATTCATAGCCCAACCTACCATACGAGCACCCGCTCGAAGTCCCAAATACTGTGCAATGGCCCCATAGTTAGTCACCCGACCTTCTGGAATGAGGCGAACAACCTGATACACATCTTCAAAATAGTTTTCTTTGGGCATGGTTTTTGGGGTTAGCCGAAGTAGGAGGTAAGACGATTAAGAGGTAGCCGTACTATACCTTCTTAACTTCGATGAAATACCCGCTGCTTCGATAAATCCATACAAATTAAGCATCAAACTTTTTGATTATCAACAAAATTCCTTACCTTTGCGCCCTCATTTAATTTTCAATCAAAATAGTTCTTTTACACATGAACAATCAGTTCGAGACGACGTTCATCTTAACTCCCGTTTTGTCAGAAGCCCAGACAAAGGACGCCGTCGAAAAATTCCGCAAAATTCTGACCGATAACGGCGCAGAAATCATCCACGAAGACGCATGGGGCTTGCGTAAATTGGCGTATCCGATTCAGAAAAAGAATACGGGTTTTTATCACCTCATTGAGTTCACAGCTCCGGGTTCTGTTATTGCTACCCTCGAAACTGAGTACCGCCGTGACGAGAAAGTAATGCGCTTTTTGACCATTGCCCTTGACAAACACGCTGTTGCTTACAACGAGCGCAAGCGCAAAGGTTTATTGGGCAAAAAACAAGAAACAGCTGCTAATTAAGTTTTCACAGTTATTGGTTAACTAATTAACAAATAACGATTAACTAACAGAATCATGACACTGGTAAATGAACCCGTAGAAAAAAACGTAAACCGCAAAAAATATTGCCGTTTCAAGAAGTCAGGCATCAAGTACATTGACTACAAGAATGCTGACTTTTTGTTGAAACTTCTCAACGAACAAGGTAAAATCCTTCCCCGCCGTTTGACGGGCACGTCGTTGAAATATCAACGTAAAGTGGCTCAGGCTGTAAAGCGTGCTCGTCACTTAGCCATATTGCCTTTTGTAGGCGATTCTTTAAAATAAGTTTCAAGTGATAAGTTGTTATGGTGAAATTTTTTAACTTTTCATTACTAACGACTTACGAAAATAAAAGAAAAAAATGGAACTCATTCTGAAAACCGATATTGCTGGCCTTGGATATAAAAATGATATGGTGGTTGTAAAACCAGGCTATGGGCGCAACTACCTCATTCCGCAAGGTTTTGCGGTAATGGCCACCCAGACCAACCGAAAAATCCTTGCCGAAAACATCAAGCAAGCTGCTCACAAAGCTGAAAAAATTAAAACTGCTGCCGAAGACTTGGCGGCTGCTATTGGCGAAACCGTACTGGAAATTGCTGCCAAAGCTGGTGAAAGCGGTAAAATCTTTGGCCGTGTAACTAATATTCAAATTGCTGATGCCCTAAGAGCAAAAGGATTTGAAGTAGATCGCAAGAAAATCGCCATTGAAGGTGATGTAAAAATGTTGGGCGAATATGCTGCCATGCTTGACCTCCACAAAGAAGTGAAGCACAAAGTAAAATTCAACGTAGTAGCTGCTTAAGCTCTTTGCCTTACATCTATTCAATATTCAACGGGCGCTTCTTTGCGAAGCGTCCGTTTTTTTTGTATTGCCCAAGTTGCATATCCTGTGAACCTCAGAACTGTAAACTGAATTGTGAACAGACTATTCACCCTTAATGTAGATTTTTCACACCGAATCTTCGGATTAGATGTAGTGCGTTCTATTGCCGTTTTGCTGGTTGTGCTGGGACACTCAGACCGAATGTTGGGGCAACATTGGGACTATCACCCCATCTTGAAAGCTATTTTTCATACAGTTTTTATCTTTTATTTAGATGGCGTAGATGTCTTTTTTGTATTGAGTGGTTTACTAATTGGTTCTATTCTAATCAAGTCAATTAATCAGTCTAATGTATTAACTATCAATGATTTAACTTATTTTTGGAAACGGCGCTGGTATAGAACTTTGCCTAATTATTACCTCATTTTATGTCTTAATGTGGTAGTTTGGTACTTCATTCAAAAACAAAACGGGCCTTTTTCCATCACAGAATTACTCAATGCCCAATTGCCATTGTACTTTTTGTTTTTGCAAAATTTTAATCAGGCTTGTCCACCATTTTTTGTGGAGTCGTGGAGTTTGGCTATCGAAGAGTGGTTTTATTTATTACTACCCATCGTTATTTTCTTACTGTCTCGAGTATCCGGCTTAAGCAAAAATCAGATAATTTTAGCAGCATTAGCCGTATTTTTGATTGGCTCTACAGGTTTGCGTATGTATAAAATGCTTACAGTCGAAAGTTTACTCAGCCCCTATGATGCTGGCAATTTGTACCGTACTTCTGTGATTACCCGCTTAGATGCCCTTATGTTTGGAGTATTGGGGGCTTACATCAAGCACTACCACATTAGCGTTTGGCGCAATAGCCGTTGGCTTGGCTTTGCAATAGGGGTTTTGATAATTTATGTATTACGTTGGACTTCACCTGCCGAACATGACTTGCTCAACAAACCTCAACTTTTGATAGAGGGCTTGCATCCAACATTACTTGGCATAGCTATTTTGTTAATGATGCCATTTGCTGACTCGTTCAAACAAGGGAAAAATAGCTTTTTTATCAAAATTGTTACGTGGATTAGCCTCATTTCGTATTCACTCTATTTAGTAAATTTACTCATTATTAAAGTAATTCAGCATTTTGTTCGCCCCTTTTATGAAGTAACTGCTTCTGTTGAGCTGCTTGAATACGCAGCTTTTTGGATGACTGCTCTTGCAGTTTCTACGCTGCTCTATAAGTTTGTTGAAAAACCATTGATGGATTTGAGGAAATAAGTTAGACAAGAGAAAGCGAGAAATGAGACAAGAGAAAAATTGATACTACCATGTTAAGCCATTATCTAAGCGATTATCTCAACCAACAAAAAGCAGTTTTTGATACCATTCCACTTGAAAAAGTACAAGAACTGATTGAAAAATTCAGAAAAGCACTTTACGAAGACCGTCAGATTTTTGTATTTGGCAACGGCGGAAGCGCAGCCAATGCTTCACATTTTGTGACAGACCTGAGCAAAAGTGCCTCCGATGCCATGGGCAGGCGGTTTAGGTGTATGTCGTTGAACGACAACGTGATGTGGATAACCGCCCTCGGTAATGACTACGCCTACGAAGACGTATATGTGCGCCAATTGATGAATTTTGGGCGTGCTGGTGACTTAGTAATGGCCCTGAGTGTGAGTGGAAGCTCGCCTAATGTAGTAAAAGCCTTTGAATGGGCCAATGCCAATAAATTAGAAACAATAGCCCTTGTTGGTGGAAAAAAAGGAGCCTTAGCGAACATTTCTGACTTCAGCATCGTTATTGATTCCACGCACTATGGGCGAGTAGAAGACGCACAAATGACCATTTGTCATCTGATTTGCTATGCGTTTATCGAAAATGCAAAAGCATTGCAACTGACTTAACATGTCTAAATACCGCACCCCGATTTGTAAACCTGTAAACTTTAAGTAATAAACTTTGGTAAGTAACGAAACAACACAAGAAACCGCTGTTTTGGTGGCCTTGATTACCCAAAAACAACCTGCCGAGAAGACAGAAGAATACCTTGAGGAATTGGCGTTTTTGGCCGAAACCTCTGGCGTAAAAACTGTTCATCAGTTTGTACAACGCATAGATCGCCCCGATCTCAATACCTTTGTAGGTAAGGGAAAGTTTGAAGACATTGTAGCTTATGTTATTGATAATGAAATAGATTTGATTATTTGCGACGATGAGCTAACTCCACGGCAAATCCGAAATATGGAGGGAATTTTTCAAGAAAAAGGCAAAGAAGTCAAGATTATTGATCGTAGTTTATTGATTCTGAACATATTTGCCCAACGGGCACAAACAACTCAGGCTCGCACCCAAGTAGAACTGGCGCAGCAGCAGTATATTTTGCCTCGCCTTACCCGTATGTGGACTCACCTAAGCCGCCAACGTGGGGGCGTAGGCATGAGAGGCCCAGGTGAAAAAGAGCTTGAAACCGACCGTCGTATCGCCAATGACCGCATTACATTTTTGAAAGAAAAACTCGAAAAGATTGACCGTCAGGCTGTTACACAACGTAAAAGCCGTGACCGCATGGTGCGGGTTTCGTTGGTGGGTTATACCAACGTAGGCAAATCAACGCTGATGAGACGTTTGGCTAAAACTGAGGTTTTTGCTGAGAACAAACTCTTCGCTACGGTTGACTCTACGGTGCGGAAGGTGGTGTTTGAAGATATCCCTTTTCTGTTAACCGATACCGTAGGGTTTATTCGTAAGCTACCTACTATGTTGGTAGAGTCGTTCAAATCTACTTTGGATGAAGTACGTGAAGCAGATATTCTGTTGCACGTAGTAGATGTATCGCATCCGTCATTTGAAGAACAGATTGAGATTGTGAATACAACCCTTGCAGACATTGGTGCTGCCGACAAGCCTACTATTCTGGTTTTCAACAAAATAGACCAATTGCATTTGAATCAACCTTTGGCCGAGGCTTTTGCCGAATCAGGCGAAGACGACCTCATTTTATATTTGAAAAGGAGCTATCTGGAGCGTATTAAGTCACCGTCTGTGTTTATCTCGGCAGAGCATAAAGACAATTTAGAAGAATTGAGAAACGCCCTACTCGCCTTGATTAGGGAGAAGCATTACAAGATTTTCCCGAATTGGCTCAAAACATCGAGTTTTCAGATGGGCGAATAGTTGAAAAAGAGCGCAAGTTTATAGAACTTTGCCCCCAAGACTTTGTAGTTCAACGGATAGAATAAGCGTTTCCTAAACGTTTGATCCGGGTTCGATTCCCGGCGAAGTCACTTAGATTAGGGATCAAAATAAGTGAGGAATCAGTTAATGTGAAAAACTTAACCTCACAAAATATGCCGCTGAGCATTCCTACCCGGCGGCATAATTTCAATCCTCCCGCCCCTCTTTCCTGTTTGCATCGGCCATTCTTACTATTTTGGGGGTGAATTTTGCCAATACTTTTACCAAATCTGTCTGCGCTGCAATCACGTTGTTGATGTCTTTGTACACCATTGGGGCTTCGTCCAAGTCGCCGCCGATGAGTTCGATGCCGTGGTCGGCTAACACTTTATTTAAGGCACTTCGGGTAACGGAATTTAAAGCAGCCGTTCGGCTCATCAAACGTCCTGCACCATGCGAAGCAGAGTTAATGGCAGATTGGTTGCCCAAGCCACGCACCACAAAACCTGGCGCAGTCATCGAGCCTGGAATAATGCCTAAGTCGTTTATACCCGCAGGCGTTGCGCCTTTGCGATGCACCAACACTTCACGTCCGTTGTGTTGCTCTTTCCATGCAAAATTGTGGTGGTTTTCAATCATTAACACTGGTTTATGACTGATGGCCTTGGCGATTTTTGCATGAATCTCGTGGTGATTGGCCGAGGCATAATCACCTGCCAAATTCATGGCAATCCAGTAGCCCTGTCCTTCTTCGGTGTTCAAATCGAGCCATGCTAAGTGAGCCGCTTGCTTGGGCAATTTGGTCTTTTGCATGGCAATTTTGGAGTAATGGTTGGCAATATTCCCGCCAAAACCCCTTGACCCTGAGTGAGATAACAAGGACAAATACGTGCCAATGGGCAAGTTCAACAAGTCGTCAGTTTCAGTAACTTCCAGCAAACCCCATTCTACAAAGTGGTTGCCCGTACCTGAAGTACCCAACTGCCGATAGGCTTTGTCTTTCAATTCTCGGATGATTTTGGTGGCTGTCCATTCTGATTTGTCCATCACGCTTTCATCAGCTTTATCCCTGGTCTCGCCACCTATCCCAAATTTGGTATTTTCGACCAAACTACGTTTCAACAGGTGTGGCTCACGCTTGAAAATATCGGCTGGCAAGTCAAAAACTGACAAGCACATCCGACAGGCAATATCCACCCCAACCGCAAAAGGAATTACCTTATCGGCTTCGGTAGCCAACACGCCGCCAATGGGCAAGCCATAGCCTTGGTGCGCATCGGGCATCAAAGCCCCAGCAATAGAAATAGGTAGGCTCACAGCAGTATTCATCTGCTTTAAAGCGCCTTCTTCTATAAATTTCTCACCAAAAATGGTGTAGGCTACGTTTTCTGTCCGCAAGGCAAATTCGGTAGCTTGTGCTTTTGGCTTTTCTTCCAAAGCCATTTTTTCTTCTACGGGTAGCCACTTTTTCCCTTCTTCCGAAAGGTTTATTTCTATGCCTTGTTTGCGCAAATCATAGATTTTCTGTGCTAAATTGGTTACTTTATTCTTGGAGAAAGCGTATTTCTTAGGACTTTCGAGCATTTGTGCCAATAAGCCCATTACCCTTTCGACGGGGTAATTAGCTCTTTGGATTAAGCCATTTGCTACCCGTAAAAACTGTTCGTTTAATTCTTCAGGGATGTTCCCCAAGGTTTGTATTTGTTCAATGGTGATTGTTGTTTCCATTTTATATTATGGTAGAGACAGGGCATGCCCTGTCTCTACGGCAACGGTTTTAAATTTCTATTTGGTTAATCACCTCCACGGCATTGCTACCGTCTTCGATGGCAACCAAGATATCAAAAATTTTATCTGACCAGCCGGCAATCAAGAAGACATCTCGGCCTTCTACCATATTGATGGGGGTTTGACCATAACCAACCAAGTCGAACAAGTACAATTTAGCATTTGGTGCAATGGCTTTGTATTTGTTCCAAGCAACTGAAATTTGGTTTCCGCCATTGCTATTCCACAATTGGCAGTCGGTGAAAACCATGATTTTATCAACAACCTGGCGGCGGTTAATCAAATCTTGCACCACCAAATGGCCATTGGTTGAGTAACCAACTTCACCCTCACGGCGGTGAAATTCCATCACGTTGGCCAAGATGTTGTTTTTGGGTACGTTAATAATTTTCCATGTGTCTCCAAACATACCTGTTACCACGTTATCACAACGGTTTTGCAACAACATCGCCAACATCAAGCCAATATCAAAGTTTTGAACGGTGCTTTTAGGTGAAATAACCCTTTGCATCGAACCCGACACGTCGGCGGCAATTACCACACGAGTGTTGGCATCGAAACCCCCAATATTGGTGGCCGAATGTTGAACGGCCAACTCCAAAGCACTCAAAATCTGGCTAACTCGAGCGTCATTCAAAATCTTCAACTCACGGTATGCCGACAAGAATCGGAATGGCAACTGTTTTGAGTTGGTCACGGCACGAGCATTGCTCAACATAGCACACACTTTTTCGATGGCTTCTTGGCTCACCTTGGCCTCAATGATGTTCCGCAAATTACGCAACAAGGCCATGTAACCCAATTTGCCTTCTAAAATCAACTGTTCCCAAGCCTGCGATTTGGCTACCAATTTTTCATCTTCCGAGGCAAAATCGTTTTGTCCAGCTGCCGACAAAGCGGTTTCCCACGTTTGGGCAATGGCCAATTCGTCTTTGGCAATTTTATCGAAAATGGCTTGTTGCTCGGCACTTTTGGCTTTTGGGTGCACCAAAAACAAGGCATCTCGCAACTTGACAGCAGCGCTGTCACGGTTGTATTTGCTGAATTGGTATTCATCAAACTTGTTGAAAGCTTCTGCCAAACCTTTCTGGATTTGTTTTGACAAACGATTCAATTTTTTAGTGTTTTTACGAGCGTTTGCCAATTGGTAGTAAGCCAACAATTCGGTGATTTCATCGGCACGATTGACCACACGGCCTACGGCACGACTAATCAAATTGTCGCCTTGATGAATTTTGGCCAATTCGGTTACTAACACCAAAGGCATTGAACGCAAGTACATTTTTTCACGAGCGTAAACGGCCAATTTTGCCACAAATTCGGCATTGTTCTGAGCAATCAAGGCTTGGATACGAGCCAAACGGTCGTCAGCTTTTTCATAGAAAGTATCTGACAATATGCTGGTTACAACACTGGTGTACAACTCCAACGCAGGCGTTAAACGATAGGCTTTGGCACCTGCATGGTTAACGATTGCATTTTTTTCACGATTTAAGATATTGAATTTCATAGCCCAAAAAATTAACCTCACCCTAAATCCCTCCGTAGCGACGGTCGCTCCTGCTGAGAGAGACTTTGATAAGTTGTTTTCAAAAACGCCATCCCAAGTATTTCTTGGGAGGAAAGGTTTGTGCACTTACACTTTGCGGATCAAATAGGGGTCGAACCTATAACCTTCTCGTTAACAGCGAGTTGCTCTACCGTTGAGCTATCAATCCAGAATACAGGGCAAAAAGCGAAAAGAAAGCATTGAGGAGATACAAACGCCATTCTGAACGAATAGCTTTGGCTGGTTTAAGGGTTCTAATCGCATTTGTTGATGAATACGATACGCCCTCCTCAGAACATAGTTGTTTCGATGAACTTCTTCTCTACGGCACCTGTTGGTTACCCCAGCAGGTCTCGAACCTGCAACCTTCACATTAAAAGTGTGAAGCTCTACCTATTGAGCTATGAGGTAATGTATTGGTAATGAGGGTAAAAGGCGAAAAGTGTGTTTAAGGACTCGAACCTTACAAGATTTCTCCTGTTCAACCAGACGAAGTAACACTTATCAACGACACCTCATTTGTGGGGATGGGAAGAATCGAACTTCCAAGGCTAAAAGCAATAGTTTTACAGACTACCCCGCTTCCACTTACGGACTACATCCCCCAAAAATCAAGGCAATCGGAACGCCGAAGCGTGGCGAAAAGAGTCTTTTGCGTTGCTCTAACCAACTGAGCTATCCCAACAAAGTTGGGAGTCGGATTCGAACCGACGACTAACGGATTACAAGTCGGAGTATCTCTTTTCTACGGCACTTGATTTGGTTGCAATGACGGAACGGTCAGCCGTCGCTGTCGAACCGACGTTGATAGCACCACAAACTATCGTGTTAACCACTACACTAATCGCAACATGTTGAAAATAAGCAAGGTAACAAATGAAAATAGTATGTTTGATGCTCTAACCAATTGAGCTATTGCTCCAAACTTAATGGAGCAAGTTGGACTCGAACCAACAACCGTCCGATTATAAGTCGAAGTAACTATTTTCTACGACACTTGCTTTGAGCGAACAGGCACCGGCATCTCGGGACTCCTGTCCAATAACTGGGCTGTTTTAATCTATTTTCAGCCTTTTATGCGCTATCATTTACAACTATAAATTCTATGTAACTTACTCATTATCAAATAATTTCAACATTAACCTCATGGCTAATTCAAAAGACATCATACAAAAAAAGGTCTTCATCAAAGCACTAAATTCGTTAATAACTCCCGACAGAGTGCCAACAGGTCGAGGAGGTTTAGGTTCTTGATTATGAGCGGCTTCATAGGTGGTTTGTATTAAAAATCTCAACGTTAGCGGTTGGGCGAGCAACCCATTTTGCTCGCCCGATATAGTGCAGCAACGGTGAAAAAAGTGAAAGAAGTAGGCATCGAACCCACGCAACCACGGCTTCAACGTGGCACTCTACCAACTGAGTTATTCTTCCAAAAAAGTTGGCCCGGAGAGACTCGAACTCTCGACCTTTGCTGTATAAGAGCAATGCTCTGACCAATTGAGCTACGAGCTAATAATACCAAAAGAGCAACAAGCCAATAGCGTAAGGTTTTTGAATTTTAAGTTCGAAGTAACGCTACTGTACGGCATCTTTTGGATGCTTTTTGTTAAGGTTTTTAAGAAAGGGTAATTCATCAGAAACCAACGAACTACCCTGATAACCCTAACCACTAATTCTCCAATTCTATGTTAGCAAGGGCGCACTTGCACACTTTGCATACGCTTGGCAGATTTCCCGCTAATGCCTATATCTTTGCATAATTTTGTCTGTTTATCAACCACTTGCGTAGCTAACTCAACATCCATACGCCCTTTGGTGGCTTCAATGCCAACACCCTCCAAGTGCTGACGATTGTTTGTGTTTTTAAATAATTTTTTCATGGCTTTTATTTGATTGCTAACTGTACATTTTGTGTGCGTTAAATGGCCTTTTGCTCTTGACGTTACAAAGGTTAAAAGCCAGTGCGCAGTCTTTTTACGTAGTTAAAAAATATTTCATCTTTTTTTGTAAACCCCTAAAAAACAACTCGTTGCAGAGAGCAGTGGACTCGAACCACATTCACATTTTGCGAACCATCTGTTTAGCAAACAGCACCAGTACCCCGACTGATTTACACTCTATTTTGCGGAGGGTGAGGGACTTGAACCCCCAAATCGTTACCGATCAACAGTTTTCGAGACTGCGTCCTCATCCAGCCGGATACCCTCCTTTTTGTAAAGAGTGGGTGGTTTTGTGCCGTCCACTTTGAGCACGAGACAGGATTCAAACCTGTGTAGTTCTGCTTTGCAGGCAGTTCCTTTATCGCTCAGGCACTCGTGCAATCATTTTAATTGACCAAAATCCAACAAAAAACCCGACCTGTTTTGGATTCAACGAGGTCGGGTTTTAGAATGTTAGCACGTTATGCTACGTTCGTAAATGCCTGACCCTGAAATGATTATCAAAATTTCTACACCCATTCGTATGCTTACAATCCTGCCACGATGGCATGAGAGATATTAGCTCAATTGCGGAATATTGTTTTAAAATCGTTGTCATAGATGAATATGGCTACTAAAAATTTGACAAATAAAAAGCCCGACTTGGTGAGCCGGGCTGTGTATGGTTGGTGAGTTCGTTGTTGCTTTACGAGACCCAAGCATCCCATGCCCGGCGAGTGCTATCATAGCCTATTGTGCTTTGACAGAACATCTTATGTGAGTTAATTGATAGCATGAGTTTTGTGTTTGCTTGCGCTTGGTTTGTGTGACAAATGTAGATGAATTAAAAAATACGTGTCAAGTTTTTTTTGAAATATTTTAAAAAAACACCCCCCAAAACACCCCCTTATTCTACGAATAAAAATTTTTTGGCTTTTTATTGAAAAAATCTCAAAACGAACACAGAACTGCTTTGGGGAGAAGAGCAAGTCTGCTTGTAGCTAATGCCGAACAAATCATTTTGACAAATGCCACATTTTACTAACTTTGTCATCAATAGTTCCTCCCAGTACCTTCTATCCCTCAAAATCATGAAAAAACTTCTCGTTTACTTGCTATGCTTGGTGTGTATAATATTTTCTTGCCACACACCTGATGTAGAGCCTATTACAGAAAACGTAAATGCCTATTCCAATACTCGGGTAGATGTTACAGCCATGCCATTTCAAGCTGGCCAAAACCAAGGGACAGTCAAAGATGCCAGTCTGGATGAGATTTCGGGCATTGCCATGAGTCGAGTGAATACCCTTGGATATGCCTGGGTGCATGAAGACAGCGGTGGGCCAAATAAGGTATTTTTACTGAATCAGACAGGTACTACTCTGGCGAGTTATACCCTGTCGGGCATCTTGAATAGAGACTGGGAAGACATGGCCATAGGCCCTGGCCCGTCGGCAGGAGTCAACTACCTGTATGTGGCCGAAATTGGGGACAATCTGAAAATATTTGGTAATTATTATATCTATCGTTTTCCAGAACCCAATATTACAGGCAAAACGCTACCTTACAACGGCACGATTTCGGGCATTGACAAAATTCAGTTCAAATATCCTGATAATAAGCCCCGTAATGCCGAAACTTTGATGGTAGATCCACTCACGAAAGACCTTTATGTTGTTTCAAAAGAAAGTAGTGGCAATGCAAATGTCTATAAAATGGCTTATCCGCAAAGCACCTCATCGGTCAACACGCTTACCTTGTTAGGTTCTATCGGCGTGGTAACTGCCGTGGGCGGTGACATCTCGGCAGATGGTAGCGAAATCTTGATTAAAAACATTGGGAATGTGTATTATTGGAAAAAATCAAGTGCGAATCAAAGCATTTGGGCCTTGCTCCAAAGCACAAAAACCACGCTCGCTTACACCGCCGAACCACAAGGTGAAGCCATTGCTTGGGCCAAAAACGGTACGGGTTATTATACCACCAGCGAGAAAGCAAATAACGTGACACCTGTGATTTATTTTTACAAGAGAAATTAAAAAAACAGGCTCAACCCATCGAAACCTTCTGATTGAGTTCAGAAGGTTTTTTTGTGTCTATGCCATGCAACCTTCTGGTATTTTTGTTCATCTAATAACAAAAATCAAACAAGCCATGAAAAAACATCTTTTCTTTTTCGCTACCCTTTTGGGTACGTCACTTGCCTTTGGGCAAACTTCACTCAAGCCTTTCAATGCTGTTAGCCTGCATGGTTGCATGAAGGTTGAGATGGTGCAAGGAACACAAGAATCGTTCACCATAGAAGGTGATAGCTACGAAACCTCACAGGTAAAAGTGGAGGTTTCAAAAGGTGAATTGAGTATCAAGAAAAGTTGGAAAAATGATGTGTGGAACAAGCAAGGATGCAACTGCGAAAAGGTACGAATCCGCTTGACTTTTCGCTCGGTTGAGGGTATCAAAACGGGCTGGGGGGCGCAAGTAAATGTGGTGTCTGCCTTGAAGGAAAATGAGCTAAAAATTGATGCCTCTTCTGGTAGTGAAATCAGCCTCGAATCTCAAACCAATCACCTCGATTTGATAGCCTCATCGGGGGCGGTGGTAAAGATTTCGGGCAAGAGCCAATCTATGTTTGTAAAGTCAACTACTGGTGGAGAAATATCTGCTTATAATCTTGATTGTCAAGATGTTGAGGCAAAAGTTAACACAGGTGGGTCAGCACGCATAACAGCCCAAACAAGTATTGAGGCATCGGCTGGCACAGGCGGTGAAATCCGCTTTAAAGGCCGTCCCAAACAGCGGAGTTTTAGCCGATCATTGGGTGGCGAAATCAATAGTTATTAAGGTTAACTTGCTACTCAGTTTGAGGGTTTTTGAGGAAAGAACGAAGCACAAATCCGAGGCTGAAAACCGTAAGAAGCGAGCCTAAGAAAAAGGCTGCTCCAGGGATGTGTACGGGGGCTTCGGGAGAGTTGAAATAGGCAAAAGTTTGGGAAGCCAACATAGGCCCTACAATGGCTGTTACACTCATCAAACTGGTGAGTGCGCCCTGCAATTCGCCCTGCTCTGACGGCCCTACTTGCTTAGACATGATACCTTGCAAAGCTGGCCCAGCAAAGCCACCCAGCGCAAACGGAATCATGAAGAGGTACATCATCCAAGTAGTAGTGGCAAGTCCAAACAAGAAGAATCCTAACCCATAAAAAAACAGCCCGACATAAACCGAACGTCGTTCCCCCAGTTTGGGAATGACGATTCGGTTGAGTCCGCCTTGTACGATAGCCACCATCAACCCCACAAATGCCAGCGAAAATCCAATTTCTTGCTCGCTCCATCCAAACTGTTTCATACCAAAAAATCCGATTTCTTGCTCGCTCCAGCCAAATTGTTTCATACCAAAATATGACCACGTACTGGGGTGCACTTGCCCTGCCACATTGAGGCAAACCAACGCACCTGTTAGCGTAAGGATAACGGGGTAGCGGCCTAAGTTTTTGAGTGAACCAATCGGGTTAGCCCGCAGCCAGTCGAAAGGGCGACGGTTTTCGGGTTTGAGCGATTCGGGCAAGATAAAATAGCCATAGAGCCAGTTGAGTAAAGTAAAAGTAGCCGCTACAAAAAACGGTACTCTCACGCCAAAGCCACCCAAAAAGCCACCTAAAGCTGGCCCCACAATAAAGCCCAAGCCAAAAGCAGCACCAATGATACCGAAGTTTTTGGCACGGTCTTCGGGTGCGCTTACATCTGCTATATATGCCCCAGCAGTTGTAAAACTTGCGCCTGTGATACCCGCCAAAATACGCCCAATAAAAAGCCATGAGAGATTTGGCGCAAAGCCGAGCAAAATATAGTCGAGCCCAAAGCCGAATAGAGAGGCCAAAATGACGGGTCTTCGGCCAAAATTGTCGCTCAGTCCACCAATAATTGGCGAAAACAAAAACTGCATTACCGCATACGAAAACATCAAATACCCGCCGTAGAGCGATGCTTTGCTGATGTCGTTACCAACAAATTCGGCGAGCAGTTTGGGCAAAACGGGGATAATTAGCCCCAGGCCCATTACATCAATCAATAAGGTGATAAAAATAAAAACAAGGGCAGCAGGACGTTTTTTCTCACTCATGGATAAATCAAATTATCCTGCAAGTTACTACAAACCGTCGTTTTAACACAGCACTTTGCTCAAATTCCCTTTGTAATTACGCCCAATCGGAATGAGTTTGTTTTGGATTTTGACAAAATTGCCTGTCATGGAGTTAATGCGTTCGGTAGCAATAATAAACGATTTGTGAACTCGCAAAAAGCGATCTTCGGGGAGTTTTTCTTCTAAATAACTGATGCGCTGATAGGTAACAAACATACCCGACTCAGTAAAGATTTTCACATAGTCTTTGAGGCTTTCAATGAAGTGGATGTCTTTGAGATAAACTTTTTTTTGTGCCCGATCTACTTTAAAAAACATATAAGCTTGCTCATACGTTTCGGGAGGAGCTATAGGTTCGGGTTGAATGATTCGGCGTTGATGAAACTTAGCAATACTTCTTACAAATCGCTCAAAAACAATGGGTTTCACCAAAAAATCCAGCACGTCAAAATCATAACTTTCTGCACCGTATTCTCTAAACGCAGTCGTCATAATAACGGCAGGTTTGTTCGGAAGCGTTTTGAGTAACTCAAAACCCGTCATTCGAGGCATTTGTACATCCAGAAACAACAAATCAATCGGTTGTTTTTGGAGCGTTGCAAAGGCATCTATGGCATTGTGGCAGATACCCGCAATGGCTAAATCAGGCACTTTCTCGATGTACGATGCCATCAGCTCCGTTGCTAAGGGTTCATCATCTACAAGTAAACAATTGGTTTTCATGGCTTGTGTTGTTTATACTTCTATTTTCATGACTACTAAAAACGACTCTGGCTCGTTTAATATTTTCAACTCATGGCGATTTGGATAAAGTAACTCCAAACGTTTCCGCAGGTTCTCGAGTCCCAATCCATTAGGAAAACACGATTCTTCCAGCTTGTCTTTGGCACTATTTTCTACTTTTACTACCAAATACTTATCTTTTCTGGAAACATCAATGCGAATCCAGCTTTCTTCTAATTGCTGACTTACACCATGCTTAAATGAATTTTCTACCAAAGGCAACAACAACAACGGCGGCACTTGAACTCCTTGCAAATGCTGAAATACATTAAGCGAGATATCGAGCCGTTCGCCATATCGAATTTTCTCTAAATTGATGTAATTCTGGATATAATCCAGCTCTTTCTCGATGGGGATGAGCTTATGTTTACTGTCGTAGAGCATATAACTCAACAGCCCCGATAAGCGATGAATCATCTCCGATGTTTGGGGTGAGTTCTTTTTGGAGAGGGCATAAATGTTGTTGAGGGTATTGAAAATAAAATGCGGTTGCACCTGCGATTTGAGGATTTCGAGTTCGGTTTCAGCTTTGTCTCGCAACAGACTTTGCGTAAACTGTTGTTGGCTATACCACTGTTCTACAAAATAGGCCATCACCCCCACGCCCACATATAGGTACATGCCTACGGTTTCGATGATCATTTTGGGCAAGTAAAACAGCGGTTGGTTGGTGCAGGCTTCGGGATAATAAAACGGATAGTAGCATTCGTAGTTCATGATGCGGCGGAAACATCCAAACACCACCAAACTCGCCGCAAAAAGCAGCCAAAACTGCTTGGTTTGATTTTTGAGCAAAAACCGTCTTATCAAGAAAATATTGAAATATGTAACTGATGCCACAAAAGGCACATTGAGCGAAGCCCAAAAGAAATGCTTGGGGTATTGGTCGTCGGTTGAGCCCCACACCAGCCATTCGTAGAGGAAATAAGAAAGCCAAAACAAAAAATGACCCGCTATCTTGAGAGGACGCTTCATAACGACATTACTACTTATTTTTGACAAAAATCAGTATTTTGTTTGGCAATTCCATGCTTTTTCGACTAACAGCCAAGTTGAATAGCCAAACAGTACGAACTGATAATCAAGCCATTGTACTGCACTCAAATGACCTCAGCATTTAAAATTGGAGTAAATATTAACTCAAAATGGAAGGTAAAAATAGCCACTCATGTGGTAAATGGAGGGGGATAAAGCAAGACCGTAGAAAATTGGAAGCGGTTTTTAGATTCCAACCAAAAGCATTGAGATGGTTGGGTTTTAAAGTTAATTTATTGATTTACAGTTGCTTACCTTTTCTTAATGCGAATGTTGGGACGCATGAATGATGGCAAGCAACGCAGGGACGCAGTCCCAAGTTGATTTTGAAAACCAACCAAACAGAAACAAATTTAGTAACTATTTGGAATAAAACAAGCACACCTTGAAAAAAGGTGGTAGCTGTCCCCCGATAAAGTTGAAGACCCATTGAAACCGCTCTAATATCCAGTCGCTGTGATGTTTGAGGTTCTTTGGACAACCAAAATAGGTTGCTGTCCGCCAAAAAAGTGGCAAGTTTTGAATAAAAATCCAAAGAGCTTGTTTGTCGCTCACCAACTCAAAAAGTAAAATAAATTATGAAATTAGTTTTTATAAAATGTTGATTATGATTCGATTATGTGATTTACACTTCATTTTCATCGTCAAATTCATCCTTATAAAATCCTTTCCAATTTTTTTCTATTGGTTCTGGAAATTTTGTTTGGTATTTGATTTTGTCTTCTTCAGAAAGTTTCTCAAACCATATCCACCAAAGGGATAAATAATCTTCACCAACTCCCATACGCCAGCCCATATCATATCTATCATATTCAAACTTTTCCCAAGGTGGAATTAGAGAATTTTCTAAATTTGGAGGGGGAATTTTATCTTCATAATAACTTTTCCAATCTTTTGGCTTCAATGGAATTGACTTAACAGAGTGTAAATTATTGTAGATTTTCTTAATAACCAACCCAATAATCCCAACAGTAATTAACACTAAAAATATATTCATATTATTCTGTTGTCAAAATTCCAACTTATATAGTACGAATAACTGGTCAATAAAATTGCTTGATTATCAGCTAAAATACACTTT
>JBGAVQ010000102.1:0-17767 GCA_044228045.1 Spirosomataceae bacterium | reverse complement strand
AATTGTCCACGAAACTTTTTGTTTCAACCAAATTGCGTTTAATACACTGATTATCAGCGGACAAGTGGCACTACCGAGTGTTCCTATACCTGCAGTGACGTGTTTCATGGCAAATACAAATGCACTTGGGTAAATGGCCATACTCAGCACACCGCATAGTATTAAGGGTAGCCATTCATTACGTTGGGGAAAACGCTCTTTACTGACAACCAATGCAAAACCTAACATCAAAAGTCCTGCTATCAAGAATCTGCTGTTGATAAGTACCAGCGGTTGAGATACTTTCAGCCCAATTTTTGTAGCAACAGAACCAGAACCCCAAAGTGCTGCAAAAAATAACCCTGCCAGTATTTTTTTCATGTCTATCTTGTTCCAAGCAATTGGATTCGTTAGTGTGTTTTTATGGTTACAAGACAAATTGACCAACCACTCTACCAAATGGAAGATTTGTTAATGCATGGGTATAACGGACGAATTTCTAAAACTTTACTTCGTTCTGTTTTAGTCTGCCTTCATACAAAAGAGTCAAATTATCATAAAAAGCGTCTTCCTTCTCATCATTTATAAATCTATCAAACAATTTAAAGAATTCACTCATGGATTTTGCGGCCTTATTCTGATTCATTCTTAAAATTGAATGTTCCCAGCCAGCCTGATTAGGAATTTTGTATTGATTTGCCACAAAGCCATGAAACGAACCAAAATCAACTTCATTTTTTTCGCTTATATGATGAATCTGTAATGCCATCAAGTATCCATCGGTGTATTTTCTTAAACCCAAGACAGACAGTTCCCCAATATACATGGCGGGTCTTCTCCTAAAACTTTCGGAGCAAATGAAGTCTTTTAAGTCCAAAAAATCCATAAGTGTGTTACTCCTCCTTATTCAAAAACTTCTCAATTTGTTCTTTACTCAAAAACACTTTGCTGGGATTGTCGGTACACCATTTGCGGAAAGCATCTTTGATGGTAGCAGTCCAGCCACTGTCAATCTCGCCAGGGGTAAACTTACCTTCTCGGAGCATCTGGTGGCCAAAAGCATCTTGCAAGGCAATAAATTCGGCTTTAGAAATTACTTTTTCGGCTAAGTGAGCTGGAATAAAGATAACACCTTCTTTCTTGGCCAGCACCAAATCGCCCGGCAACACCGATGCCCGCCCAATACGAATGGGGCAATTGATGCAGGTCATGGTCATGTCTTTAATGGCCGAAGGGTCATAGCCTCGCACCCAGGCATTAAATCCCTTGATGTCTTCGAGCCCCTCTAAGTCCCGCACACTACCATCAAAAATGACTCCGTTCTTCGATTTGGCATAAATAGAATTGCCCAAATTGTCGCCAATGAGTGTGCCATCTACAATTTTGCCGTAGCTGTCGGCCACATACACGTCGCCTTCTTTTAGCACTTCAATAGGCCACGAGTTGGTGTTTCCTTTGCGGCCTTCTTCTTTACCTTTGGCTTTAATGGGCTTTTCCATGTCGGGGCGGGCAGGCATATACTGCGCCGTTACTACTCGACCTGCCATGGGTTCATCGGGGCGAATCATCTGCCAATTTCCTTCAAATTGGTTCAAAAATCCATCGCCACGCATCACACCCCAAGCTTCTTCGATGGAGATATTTTTGAGGCGTTTTACCAAATCGTCCGACACCTTGGGGCGGCCATCTGGAAAACGCTCACCCTTCCAGTCCTGCGAGTAAAACTGAATCATTTCTTTGGGTGCTTGTACACTTTGCGCCCGTGCGCTCGCCACTGCACATAGTAAGGCAATGGCTACCAAGATTTTTTTCATGTCAATAAATAAGGTTTGAGGTTTTAAAGTACATTTTAATGGCGATACAAACATGAGTTTCTATACCAGTATGTATGCGTTGTCCAAAAATACAGCCTTTATGCAGACGTTTGTTAGGTTTTCTACGCAAAATCTGATAAAGCAGGATAATTTGTCGTCGGAGTACCAAAATTTGTGAGTAATTTTCGAGTGGAAAGAATCTCTAAACTCAAAATATTATGAAAAAACTCTTAGAACGCCTCAAATTTAAGTCTGAGTCTGCTGAACTCATCAAAACAACAAGCCCAAGTATTCAGACCGAAATCAGTGGCAACCGCCGTGACTTTTTACAGAAAGCATCGCTGGGTGGCTTGTCGCTGGGTATGATGCTCGACGGCAAAACAGAGCAAGAGATGGAGTTTATTACCCAAAAAGTAAAACGAGACTCCAAGCCGTCTGAACTCAAAATTACCGATATGCGCCTCTGCACGCTGGTTGGTGTGCCATTTACCAGCCCTATCATTCGCATTGACACCAACCAAGGCTTGGTGGGTTGGGGCGAAGTACGAGACGGTGCCAGCCCCAAGTATGCACTCATGCTCAAGAGCCGTTTGTTGGGCGAAAACCCCTGCAATGTAGAGAAGCTGTTCAAGAAAATTAAGCCCTTTGGCAACCACGGGCGAGCTGCGGGCGGGGTTTGTGGCGTAGAAATGGCCCTCTGGGACTTGGCTGGCAAAGCTTACAATGTACCTGCTTATCAGCTACTTGGTGGTAAGTATCGTGACGAAATACGCCTCTATGCCGATACCCCCGAGGTAAACGACCCCAAAGAGTTTGCCAAGAAAATGAAAGCCGAACGCATAGACAAAGGCTATACTTTCTTGAAAATGGACTTTGGGATTCAGCTCCTTGCCGATGTGCCAGGTGCTTTGGTAGGTGCAGGCGTTTGGGACGTAAAGCGGCAATGGGCAAATAGCCAGAGCAAGAAAGTGGGCAACTATGGCATGACCAAGCACCCTTTCACTCGGATTCAGATTACAGATAAAGGCTTAGATATCATGGCTAACTATGTGGCACAAGTGCGTGAAGCCGTTGGTTACGAAGTACCGTTGTCAGCTGACCACTTTGGGCATTTTGACGTAAATACCGCCATCAGACTTGGTAAAGCCGTAGAAAAATATCAGTTAGCATGGCTCGAAGACATGGTGCCGTGGCAATTTACCGAACAATGGAAGCAGATTTCGGATGCCATAGAAACGCCTACCCTCACAGGTGAAGATATTTATTTGAAGGAAGAATTCATAAAACTAATTGATGCTAAGGCAGTTGATATGGTACACCCAGACTTGGCCTCATCGGGTGGGTTACTCGAAACCAAAAAGATTGGCGACTATGCCGAGCAACATGGCATTGCTATGGCCATGCACTTTGCAGGCTCGCCTATTTCGATGATGGCCAATATCCACTGTGCCGCCGCTACCGAAAACTTTGTGGCCTTGGAACATCACGGGGTGGACGTACCGTTTTGGGAAGACCTTGTAACGGGCATGAAACCCATTGTACAAAATGGCTTTGTAAAAGTACCCGAAAAACCCGGCTTAGGCGTTGAACTCAACGAAGAAGTAGCCAAACAGCACTTGAAGAAAGATTCTACCTACTTTATCCCTACCCCCGAGTGGAATAACTCAGAGTCGTGGGATCGAGATTGGAGTTAGTAAATACTTCCATTTTTTCTTAGATAGGCGGTGTTTTGCACCGCCTATTTCTTTTTTGAGCAGTCCTATAAATGTAATGCTTACTCCATAGCGAAGGGTTTGCAAACCCTTCGCTATGGAGTAAAAACACTATGTTTTAAATGTTAGGGTTGAATCTTAGCATTACATTTTTGGGACTACCCTTTTTTGAGTTTATTTGTTGCTTCGATTGACGAAAACCTTCTATATGCGACCTTTTTTGCTTGCTCTCTACTCGCTTTGGACTCTTTTTTGGTTTACTGTGCTCTATCTGCTCATCTTTCCTTTTCAGTTTATTTGCCTGCAACGTGAATCGTGGAAAATGATGGCCCAACGGCTTAATCGCTGGTGTGTATTGGTTTTCTTTTTTATTACAGGAGTGCCTGTTCGGGTGAGTTACCAAGGAAAACCTCTTGATAATCAGACAACTTATATCTTTTGTGCTAATCATTTTTCGTTTCTCGACATCCCCGTAATGGCTATTGTGGTCGAGCCTTTTTTTGCTTTTGTAGGCAAAAGCGGCGTAACTAAAATTCCTTTTTTTGGGTATATGTTTGCCAAATTACACATTGAAGTAGATAGAGAAAACGCCCGAAGTGGCGTAAAAGCATTTCAAAAGTCTGTGAGGGCTTTGACGAACGGGCAAAGCCTCGTCATTTTTCCAGAGGGGGGAATGAAAAGCAAAAACCCGCCCAAGTTGTATCGAGAATTTAAAGATGGGGCTTTCAAGATGGCCATCGAAAAGCAAGTACCTATTGTGCCAGTTACACAACTTAACAATTACCAACGTATGCCCGATGTGCCTAAAATTCGTTTTCATCCAGGAGTCGTACGGGTGATTGTACACGAAGCAATTGAAACAAAAGGGATGACTTCGAGCGATATCGAAACACTCAAAAACCAGGTTTATCAAATCATTAGTCATAGCTTGGAAGCCTATGCCGAAAAACCCCAAGGGCTTGTTTTCAAAAGGCTTGGTTTGTTGTAATGCCGACTTCCCAGTCGGCAACCGATTTGCTATGCAACCCATTAAAAATATTTATTTCCGAAATATGCCTCATTTTCAACCCATTGTACGAATTGATTTGTTATACTGTCATGTCAAACCATGGTCATCTTGTCATGGATTTAGAGTTACAGGTTGATTCTGATTTGTGGACAGAAAATGTACTCACAAACGAAGAAATTATCATCAACTCTACCAAATCTTGAAATCAATTAAAAACTATTCTGCTTGGCAATCTAATGAACTCTTAGACCGAACCGGAACGTTCTGGCAGAAAGAAAGTTATGACCATTTGGTAAGAGATGACAGAGAATTAGCGAATATAATTGCTTACACGCTAAACAATCCTGTAAAAGCTGGATTAACAACCCATTGGCAAGAATGGAAATTTTCGTATGTTTCGCCTAAATTTGAGATTGATTTTTGATATTTAACACAAGTAACCACATGGAAACAAAGTACACATGAGCTACTTAATAAGAAATTGATTGTCAAGACATTAAGAGGCTAATCTTTGTACTTTATTTTGAAATTTTTACTAATGTGGTATATATCATCCCAAATCTGTCCGACCAGGTCAAATTCCAAACTCTCAGACCTGTCCGACCGGAGTCGGAGTTACTGCACATGACGCTCGAAGAAGAAGTAAAACGCATTGGCTATGTGAGCCGCTCGATTCCAAAACACTTAGATTTGAAAGAGGAGATTCTTCGTCTCAAAAAAGAAAAAAATGCCGTCATCTTGGCTCACTATTATGTTGATGGCGACATTCAAGATATGGCCGATTTTGTAGGGGATAGCCTTGGCCTATCGCAACAAGCTGCTGCAACAAACGCCGATATGATTGTATTTTGTGGCGTGCATTTTATGGGCGAAACCGCTAAAATTTTAAGCCCCAACAAAAAGGTTGTTATTCCTGATTTTAATGCTGGATGCTCGCTCGCCGACTCTGCTCCTGCCGATAAATTTGCCGCATTCAAAGCACAATATCCTGATGCACTGGTGGTTAGCTACATCAATTGTTCGGCAGAAATCAAGGCCCTAACCGACATTGTTTGTACGTCGTCGAATGCACTAAAAATTGTAGAAAGCATTCCAGCAGACCGCCGAATCATTTTTGCACCTGATGCTAATTTGGGTCGGTATGTGGCCAAGAAAACAGGAAGAGACCTTATTTTGTGGGATGGTGCTTGCATTGTTCACATTGATATTTCAAAAGAAAAGCTCAAAAAGTTACGAGAAGACCACCCCAATGCCCTATTGATAGCCCACCCCGAGTGTAAAGACGAAATTCTGTTGCAAGCCGACTACGTAGGCTCTACAACAGGGCTACTCAAATTTGTACAAAACTCCGATCACCAAGCGTTCATTGTAGCTACCGAAGCTGGTATTTTGCATAAAATGAAGTTGGCCGTGCCAAACAAAAAGATTATTCCTGCACCTGCCAATGAGAATAACACCTGTGCTTGCTCAGAATGCCCGTATATGAAAATGAACACCTTAGAAAAATTATATAACTGCATGTACTACGAGCAGCCCGAAATCCTTGTTCCCGAAGACATCCGCCAAAAAGCCTTTACCTCCGTAATGGCCATGCTGGAATTGAGTAAAAATTTGTAAAAAGTTGAAATATGCCACATAAATACGATTTTCTGGTCATTGGCTCTGGCATAGCTGGCCTGAGCTATGCCGTTAAATTGGCTCGTCATTTTGATGCCCGCAACGAGCAAATTTCCATTGCCGTTATTACCAAAGTACAAGCCGACGAAACCAACACGAAGTATGCACAAGGGGGCATTGCTGCTGTTTGGAGCAAAGACGACACCTTTGAAAAACACATAGAAGACACCATGGATGCTGGTGGTGACATTAGCAAGCGCAACATCGTAGAAATTGTAGTAACCGAAGCTCCCGAGCGCATTCAAGAACTCATTGACTATGGTACTCGGTTCGATAAAGAAGCTGATGGTGACTACGATTTGGCTAAAGAAGGTGGTCATTCAGACCATCGCATTTTGCACTTCAAAGACATCACCGGTGCCGAAATAGAACGAGCTTTACTTGCTGAAGTAAAACGCCATCCTACTATTCAAATTTTCACGCATTTCTTTGCTGTTGAGCTAATTACACAACATCATTTGGGTGAAACTGTTTATCGCCACCGAGAAGACATCAAGTGTTTTGGGGCTTATGTACTTAACCGACAAACAGGCAAAGTAGAACGTTTTTTGGCCAAAACTACCATGCTGGCCACGGGCGGCGTAGGGCAAATCTATCAAAGTACCACCAATCCGTTGGTAGCAACAGGCGACGGCATTGCCATGGCCTACCGTGCCAAGGGCGTTTGCGACAACATGGAATTCATTCAGTTTCACCCAACGGCACTCTATCAACCCGGGCGCAAACCATCCTTCCTGATTTCGGAGGCAGTGCGGGGTTTTGGGGGTATCTTGAAAAACAAAGACGGCAGTACGTTCATGGAAAACTACGACGAGCGTCTCTCTCTGGCTCCTCGTGACATAGTAGCCAGGGCAATTGACTCTGAATTGAAGAAAAACGGGGTGTCGAACGTGTTTTTGGATGTACGCCATTGCGAGTACGAAAAATTTATTGAACACTTCCCTAATATCACGAAATATTGTCTTGACAACTTGGGGCTTGACGTACGCAAAGACATGATTCCGGTAGTGCCAGCACAACACTATATGTGTGGCGGTGTGCGGGTAAACGAGTTTGGGCAAACCAACATCCATTTTTTGTATGCCGCTGGTGAGTGTAGCTGCACAGGGCTACATGGAGCTAATCGCCTGGCTTCCAACTCTTTACTCGAAGCCGTAGTATTTGCCCATCGCTCGTATTTGAGTACCATCGAAAACATAAGCACTGCCTACATCCCCGACAATGTACCTGAATGGGACGACGCTGGCACCACTCATCCCGAAGAACAAGTGCTGGTGACCGAAATGCACCGAGAATTAGAGAGTATTATGAGTAACTACGTGGGCATTGTGCGCACCAATAGGCGGATGCAACGGGCGCATGACCGCCTCGAATTGCTCTACAAAGAACATGAAGAACTCTACCGAGAATCAAAAGTATCGGTGCCGATTTGTGAATTAAGGAATATGATTAATGTGTCGTACCTCATCATCAAAATGGCCATGGCACGGCGAGAAAACGTAGGATTACACTATAATTTAGACCATTTATAATTATTTTGCGTTAAGTAATTTGAGTTATAAAGTGGTAAAAATCGTCTTTATCTGTCGAGTTTACCTAACTTTGCATCGAAATTAAACCTTTCAGCTCTTGAATAGCCATGTAATAGGTTACAAATACTAAACTCCATTAGTATTGCTCGGTCTCCCGAGTGAATTGTAATCTTATTGTCTTAACTTTAATCATAAAGAAATGGCTATTTCACAGAAATACGGTCGAACGTATCACTATCCCTTTTCACCAGGAACAACCAGCGACGACCGAATTAATCATAATTATTGGCAACATTTTTCAAAAATTTCGACCCTCATTCATACTGAAAAATTGGATGGAGAGAATAACTGTTTAAGTCGTTATGGTGTATTTGCACGATCTCATGCAGCACCTACAACCTCCCCTTGGACACGTACGCTACGCCAGCAGTGGGAACTCCTCAAAAACGACTTAGGCAATTTAGAAATTTTTGGAGAGAATCTATATGCTATTCATTCTATTGAATATCAAAGTATTGAGTCTCATTTTTTTGTTTTTGGCATTCGCCTACACGACTATTGGCTCTCTTGGGAAGAAACAGCTTTTTATGCCCAGTTTTTTGGTTTTCCAACCGTTCCAGTTTTAGAAACCATAGAAATGCCCAAAAATCAACAAATATTTGAGCAAAATGTACACCTGCATGTATCAAAACCAAGTGCTTGGGGTTCTGTTGATACACAAACTCATCAATACTGCACGATGGAAGGCATTGTAACCCGCAACAAAGAAGAATATCCGACAAGTGATTTTTCAAACAATGCGTGCAAATATGTGCGAAAAGGTCACGTAAAAACAGACGAACACTGGACTCGTAATTGGAAACGAGCTAACCTTGTCTGGGAAAGGAGTAAAAATGTGGCAACTCACTAAAAACAAAGCATGGAGTTATTTAGAAGAACATTTTGATTGGGTTAGAGATATGAATATGACTCCACAAGACCCAAAACATCATGCAGAAGGCAATGTAGCCATTCATACGCAAATGGTTTTAGAAGAGTTAATAAAGTCAACTGCTTATCAATCACTAAGCACTCAGAATCAGGAAATACTATGGGCTGCTGCACTTATGCATGATATTGAAAAACGCTCTACAACTATAGTTGAAAGTGATGGGAGTATTACGTCTCGAGGGCATGCTAAAAAAGGTGAGCAAAGTGTAAGAACTTGGCTTTACCAATATTCTGTAACACCTTTCGATGTTAGAGAACAGATTGCAAAGCTGGTTAAGTATCATGGTCTGCCTTTGTGGTTTTTTGAAAAGCCAAATCCACAAAAGGCAATAATACAAACAAATTTGGAAGTGAACATGCAATGGTTAAGTCTGCTTGCAGAGGCCGATTCCAGAGGCCGAATTTGCCACGACCAAGAAGATTTGCTATACCGAAACGACCTTTTTAAAGCCTATTGCCATGAATTAGATTGTTGGGAAAAACCTTTTGTATTCAAATCAAATTTAGGTAGGTTTCAGTACTTCAAGAAGGAATCTCAATCTCTTGATTATGAGCCTTTTGATGAGACTACCAATGAAGTAATTATGCTTTCTGGATTACCCGGAACTGGCAAAGATACCTATATTAAAAAGGCTTTGCCTGAACATGCAGTTGTGAGTTTAGACGACATTAGAAGAACATTGAAAATTGCCCCTACAGATTCAAAAGGCAATGGCATGGTGATCCAAAAAGCAAAAGAAACAGCCAAAGTTTACCTAAGAGAACGCCAACCTTTTGTGCTAAATGCTACCAATATTACTCGCTCTTTAAGGGAAATTTGGATTGATTTGTTTGTGAGTTACGGGGCAAAAGTAAAATTAGTTTACTTAGAAGTACCTTATTCTCAATTGGTGATTCAAAATAAAAATCGAAAGTATCCTGTTCCCAATAGTGTTTTACAACGCATGATTAGCAAGTTAGAAGTTCCTGCCATTTGGGAAGCACACGAGGTAAGTTACTTAGTGTAATCTGATTGGTAAACCACAAGGTAATTTTCAATAAGTAGCTGTGGATAATTAGTTTATACTATACCAAATGACCTATTATCTGTTCAATTTTTCAATAGGGTAACGTCGGTTCGCCGATGCGATTGCAAACGCTACCCTATTGAAAAAATATAAACTATATCTATCGAACAACTTAATGGCAGTAATCATTAGTTTGTGGTTCATTTCTGTACATTACAACGCAAGCCTACTTTGGCTTTCAGCCAATTTACTTTTCAAATAAGCAATCAGCACTTGCAAGCCTTTTTCGTAGTGCTGATTGTTCGGAATCACCAAGTCGGCATAGGCTTTAAATGGCTTGATATACCGCCGGTAGGTGGGCTGCACGTGGTTTTCCCAGCGATATAAAACATCAGTCAGATCGTAGCCTCTTTCGTCGGCATCTCGCTTAATGCGGCGGTTGAGTTTTATCTTACTTTTGGCATCAATAAACACTTTTAAGTCTAATAAACGGGCGATTTCTTCTACATAAAACACAAAAATCCCCTCCACTACTATAATCGGTGTAGGCCTGAATGTGAGCATTTTAGGCTCTACATTGGGGTTATTGAAGGTATATTCTTTCACGTGGATTTCGTGACCAAGTCGTAACTGATGAATATGCTGTGCATACAACTCTACGTTGATAGACTCGGGTACATCAAAATTATGGATTCCATTTTTGTCCACAGGTACGTCGTGGCGGTTGCGGTAGTAATTGTCTTGTGAAATAAGCGTGATTTCACTTTCGTCGAAAGCAGAAAGTAGGCTATGCAAAAAGTGTGTCTTGCCCGACGCACTTCCGCCCGTAATGCCCACAATGTAAGGACGTAGCATAAGTTAATGAGAGAATGAATTAGTGAATGAGAGGGTGATTTCATTTAAAATAAATCATGGTAATGGTTACTACAAGAGCAATTGCGCCAATAGATAGTCAGCTACCAATACCGAAATACAACTGTTGGTTACGGCAGAGGTACTGGCTTTGCCTACTTCGAGTGCCCCACCTTGAGTATAATACCCTCTGAATGATGATATTGACGAAATCAAAAATGCAAATACAACTGATTTGATGATAGCAAACGGCACGTTGTAGGGAATAAAATCGGCCCTGATGCCATAGATGTATTCTTCCGGCGTAATCACTCCTGTAAACGTACCAGCAACATAACCACCCCAGATTCCTAAAAACGCAGCCAAAACCACCAACATTGGAAAAGTAATCATGGAAGCAATGATTTTGGGAAGTACCAAGTATGACGTAGAGTTGATACCCATTACCTCAATGGCATCTATTTGTTCGGTTACTCGCATGGTACCCAAAGTGCCAGCAATGTTGGAGCCAACTTTGCCCGAAAGCACCACGCAGGTAATGGTAGGGGCTATTTCGAGTAGCAGCATGTCTCGAACAATAAGGCTAATAACATAGTTAGGAATCAGTGGACTCACTAAATTGTAGGCTGTTTGCACACAGGTAACCGCCCCAATAAAGGTTGAAACCAGTGCCACTATAAAAATAGAGTCAGTCCCGATGAGGATACATTCTTCGATGATTTGTTTCCAATAGACTCCGAATTTTTCTCGGTTTCGGAACATCATCCCGATAAACATAAAGTATTTGCCTAATTGGGTCATGTTTGATATGGTTAAACTTTGGCTCAAGGTTGTGGGCGAGCCACTGGCAGCCAACAACATAGTAGAAAATCGCAAGAACCGTTTTACTTTTAGGCTCAAAACAACAATCCCCCAAAGATAATGAACAAATTGATAGTTGTAAGCGGTGGTACAAAAGGCATTGGGCGAGCCATTGCCGAAAAATTTGCACAAAATGGTTTTGACGTGGTGACCTGCGCCCGCAACGAGCAAGAGTTAGTGCGCTTGTCTGAGGATTTTTCTGAACAATTTCCTAACAGTCATTTGTGGACATTTCGAGCCGATTTGTCTGAACGAACCGATGTTACAGCGTTTGTTACGTTCATCCATTCCTTGAATCGTACTGTTGAAGTACTGGTCAACAATACGGGTTCTTTTTTGCCAGGGCAAGTACACAACGAAACTGAAGGCACGCTCGAAACCATGATGCAAACCAACCTGTACAGTGCGTATCACCTGACTCGTGGGCTTATTGGAGGCATGATGCAACAACAATCAGGCTTTGTCATCAATATTTGTTCTACAGCCAGTATTATGGCCTATACCAATGGTGGCTCGTATTGCATTTCTAAATTTGCACTGTTGGGCATGAGCAAAGTGCTTCGTGAAGAAATGAAACCGTTTGGCATAAAAGTAACCTCAGTGCTACCTGGGGCTACACTCACCAATAGTTGGGCGGGTACAGATTTGCCCGACTCACGCTTCATGCAGGCCAGCGATGTAGCCCAAATCTTGTTTACTTGCTACACGCTTTCGCCCTCGGCAGTGGTAGAGGAAATACTCATGCGCCCACAAGAAGGAGACATTTAGTTTTGTCTCTCTTTCCTTTTTGTTAATTTTGCGCTCATGCTCACCACATATACTACTTTCATAAAATATTTATTTGTTGTTTCTTCCCTCGCCGTATCTTCTCTTACGTTTGCTCAACAACAAGGCAGCCTCATGGACTTAGACCTCGACAGCACTCGTAAGATGTTCAATACCTGGAAAACATTCGATGGCGTTCGGTTTAATGGCTACATTCAGCCTCAGTTTCAAGTAGCCCAGCAAAACGGCGCTCGTAACTTCAACGGCGGCGATTTTGCCCCTAATGTTAACAATCGGTTCATGCTTCGCCGTGGTCGGCTACGTATTAGCTACACCCGCCTCAACAAAAACCAAGAACCTACCGTTAATTTTGTGTTTCAGTTTGATGGTACCGAGCGAGGCGTATTTATCAGAGACTTTTGGGGACGGTTTTACGAACATCGCCTCAATTGCTTCTCGTTTTCGATGGGTATGTTTCCACGCCCGTTTGGCTTTGAGGTTAATCTAAGTTCGTCCGACAGAGAATCTCTTGAACGGGGCAGAATGTCCCAAATTTTAATGCGTACCGAACGAGACTTAGGCTTTATGGTTACAATGGAGTCAATCAAAGCCACAAACTGGTTTCGCTATGTAAAAATAGACGTAGGGGTGTTTAATGGACAAGGGCTAACTGCAACTGCTGATTTTGATAATCATAAAGACCTCATTGGCAGGCTCTCGCTCAAGCCTGTCAAAATTCATAAATCTTTCTTGTCTGGCAGTGTATCGGGCTTTTTGGGTGGTATGGAGCAATTTACGCCTACTATTTATCGGGTAGAAAATGCTCGATTCAAAGCAGACTCTGCTGCATCTAACTTAGGCAAAATAGCCCCTCGGCACTACTGGGGGGCCGATTTGCAGTTTAAAATACCAAATCGAAAAGGGTTTACGGAGTTAAGAGCAGAGTATATTTTTGGAGAACAAACAGCTACCTTTGCGTCGTCAGAATCGCCAGGGGTTATTCCAGTAGCCAATGGCAAAAACCTACCACTCTATATCAGGCATTTCAACGGAGCTTACTTTTATTTTTTGCAACACTTGGGTAGCACCAAAAATCAACTTGTAATAAAATACGACTGGTACGACCCCAATACCCGAGTAAGTGGAAAACAGATTGACGAGGGGTTTTCGTGGGCAGACATTCGCTACAATACGCTTGGTTTGGGCCTCGTTCATCACCTCAACGACAACCTGAAAGCCACACTTTGGTATGAAATGCCTACCAATGAAGCCACGGCATTATCGGGCTATACTACCAACCAACTCGACAACACCTTTACCTGCCGCCTGCAGTATCGGTTTTGAGGGCAAGTTTCATCCCCCCGTTTTTGTACACGATTACTTTGAACTTCCAAAACGATAACAATACGCTCTTCCCATGTCTCCTGTCTTGCTCTTTTGTCTTTTTACTTAACGTCAATTGCCAACCTTAACTGAATCGCTTTTTACCTTGTAGTGTCCTCCTGAGCTATCTATCTGCATGGGGGCAAAGGTTTTGATTTCTATTTTAGGTACTATTTCAGAGGTTTGAGTGTCGTAACTTCCATCACTTCGAGGTACCATAAGCACTTTTATTTTTACATTGGCTACTCCTGCCCCTATCATGCCGATGTCTTTGGCGGCAGCTTGCGACAAATCAACAACTCTACTACGAGTGTGCGGGCCTCTATCATTGATTCTTACTATTACAGCCCGCTGATTTGACAAATTGGTGATTTCGACCAATGAGCCAAAAGGCAAGGTGCGGTGCGCTGCCACATAGTTATCATTATGGAATATTTCGCCAGAAGAAGTGCTACGAAAGTTGAATTTTTTGTGATAGAATGATGCCTTTCCATGATATTCATCACCTGGTTTTTGTGCGTAAAGTCCACTTAACGATAGACCTATTGCCAAGTAAACAAGAAGTAATTTTTTCATAATTGACAGGTATAGGGATGGCGAAAATACGCATTTTCTCTGTTTTACTACCATATCAATTCAAATACTGACATCTATCAGTTTTGTAAGTAGCTAAAAATCAGTGCTTAACCAAGTTGTAAAATAGACCTTTGTACCCAATACAAAACACTGATTTATCATGAAAACCATACTTGTTCCTGTTGATTTAAGCCCTGTTTCAATAGCTGCTGTAGAAGTGGCTGCTCAGTTGGCTCGCCCTACTAATGCTACCGTTGTCTTGCTGCATCTCATTCCTTTTCCTAAGGTAGCTTATGCTGTTGTTGAATCAGCTTATTACGTCAAAAAAGAATACGCCCGCACTTTAATTAAAGATGCCCGTTTGCATCTGCAAGACATTGTTGACCGACCTGACTTTGCCGATATTACTTTCAAAGTAAAAATAGAAATTTTGGAAGGCTCACTGGCCGACAATGTGGTTCGTCGTCGGGCAGATTTAATAGTGATGGGCTCAACTGGTGCCAAAGGCTGGAAAGAACTAACCAAGGGTTCTAATGCCGAACATGTAATTCGCAATGCCAAGCGGCCTGTGCTTATTGTGAAGGGTGCAGTTGATACTTTTGTCCCTCAGAAAGTATTGTTTGCAACTGACTTAAACGAAACAGATTTTATTGCAAAGGGGCTAAAAATGCTCCATAAACAAACCATTGACCCTTACTTTGTGTATGTTGATAATGGAATGTATCGCTTTGATGCCGATGAACTACGAGCCAAAATGGCAGCCTTAGCCAAAAAACTCAAACTTGACCACTACACCTTCACCATTTACAACGATGCTACCCACGAAAGCGGCATCATTGATTATGCTCACGAAATAGAAGCCGATTTAATAGTAATGCACACACACGCTCGCAAAGGTTTAGAGCATTTGTTGCTGGGTAGTGTTACCGAAGACGTAGCAAATCACGCCGATATCCCTGTAATGTCTGTCTGACAAAACCAATATTTGGTCGAAACAAACCCAAACGCTGTCGGGATGATACCAACAGCATTTGGGTTTTTGCATTTTAAATCCGTAAAATCATTAAATTGCCTCGTCACCAAACTTAACCAACCCATGAAACAAGGTTTCCTCTCTCCGTTTCGTAAAAGTAAGAAAGCATGCTTAACCGCATTGAGTTTTGTTATTTTTTCAGTTTCCACATTTACCTTTTCTATTCAACAAGCACAGGCACAGGCAGACTATTTTTATCCTAATGCTGGTGCTATGAACCCCAGCATCCCAACGCCTGAGCAGTTTTTGGGATACGGCATAGGGCAGCACCAAACTCGGTACGACAAAATGATAGAGTATTTTCGTGAATTGGATCGCTTGTCGGACCGAGTAAAGATTGAAGTCATTGGCGAAACTTACGAGCGTCGCCCTTTGATAATGGCCTCATTTACAGATCCTACCAACAGCAATCGCCTCGAAGACATCCGCAAAGCAAACATTGCTCGTGCTACGCAATCAGGTGGCGACGACGTACCACTCATCGTGCAAATTGGCGCAACCGTACACGGCAACGAAACTTCTGGCTGCGAGTCCACTTTGCTAACTGCCTATTACTTAACGGCTTCTGAAAGCGAAGAAACCAAGCGTTGGTTGCGAGAAATGGTTATTTTTATTGAACCAACCCTCAATCCCGACGGCAAAGAACGTTTCACCAACTGGGTAAATGCCTACAAAGGTGAGCCATTTGTAGCTGATGGCAACGACCGTGAGCATAACGAAATATGGCCCGGTGGGCGCATGAATCATTATTGGTTCGACCCTAACCGTGACTGGTTTTTGTGCATCCATCCCGAAGCCAAAGCACAGGTAGGCTGGTTTCATAAATGGATGCCTTATGTAGTGGTAGATCATCACGAAATGGGTACAAATTCTGCATTTTACTTTGACCCAGGCAAAAACTCAAGCAATAATCCAGTAGTGCCATCTTATCTCTACGACGTAATTTATCCTAAATACGGCCAATATTTTTCGGAAGCATTCAACAAAATTGGCTCGATGTACTTTACCAAAGAAGCCTTTGACAAGCTCTATCCCGGCTATGGCTCTGACTATTGTAATTTCTATGGCGGAGCAGGTTTTTTGTTTGAGCAGGCCAGTTCACGGGGTATGATTCAAGAAACCCAAACCGTGCCAATTACTTTTGCATTTACCATCCGCAATCAATTCACAGGAGCCATCACAACGATTAGGGCATCGCTGGCCGAAAAAGCAGAACTCCTAAAAATGCGCCGTGAGTTCTATAAAAGTGCCGCCGACCAAGCCAAGAAAAGCCCCATCAAAGGTTATGTATTTGGTGATGCCAACGACGCTACCCGTACCAATGCCTTTGTGGACTTGCTATTGCGTCATCAAATCGAAGTTTACGACGTAGAAAACAATGGATTGACGTCGGGAAACAAAAAGTTTGAGAAAGGGAAAGCATACATTGTGCCTACCGAACAGCAGAACTACATCATGGTAAAATCGGTGTTTGAGAAAAGTATTCCCTACGCCGACAGCTTGTTTTACGATGCCTCTACGTGGTCGTTGGTTCATTCATTTAACTTGCCTTATGCCGAGCTAAAAACACCTTTTGGTAAAGGTAATCGCCTGACTACCACACCAAAAGCCACAATATCAACGCCAGACAAAAGCACCTATGCCTACCTTATTGACCTTAGCGACTACAACGCCCACAAAGCCTTGTATCATTTGCAAAAAGGCGGGGCCATTTGCCAAACGGCCTTTAAACCCTTTACGACCACTATCAATGGGAAAGAGAAAAACTACGGCTTCGGTACCATCGTAATTCCTGTCAATCGGCAGAATATTTCGGTGGAAGCACTCCACGAGTTAGTGAAAAAAGTAAGCCAGCAGGCCAGCATTGATATTCAAGCTGTTGGCACAGGGTATAGCCTCAAAGGCATTGATTTGGGAAGCAACAATGTAAAAAGCGTGCCAAAACCCGAAGCCCTCATGCTTACGGGCGTGGGCGTGAGTGCCTACGAAGCAGGCGAAGTCTGGCATTTGCTTGACCAACGCCTCAGTATGCCAATTACCAAAGCCGAAGCCAGTAACATCGGACGCATGAACCTCAGCCGCTACAATGTGTTGGTGATGGTGTCGGGACAATACAGCCTCGACCCCAGCGCAGTGGCTAAAATCAAAGCATGGGTGCAGGCTGGTGGTACTTTGATTACCCTCAAAACCGCTACAGAATGGGCTATTCGCCAAGGCTTTACCCGTGAAAAAGTAGCCCCCGCCGACACCACCACCGCCCGCAAACGCTACGACTACACCGATGCCGTAGCTTGGGAAGGGGCAAAAGCCGTAGGTGGGAGTATTTTTGAGGTGGACTTAGACATTACACACCCCGTAGGCTTTGGTTTCTCCGACCGTAAAGTTTCTGTTTACCGCAATGGCGGAACCATACTAATCCCAAGCAAAAGTCCCGCCAACACTGTAGCGCAATACACAGCTAACCCCTTGATTGGTGGCTACTTACACCCAACTTCACTCAAACGAATTGCCAACTCCGCCGCAGTAGTAGTAAGTGGTGAAGGCGCAGGACGAGTGGTGTTATTTTCGGATAATCCT
>JBGAVQ010000101.1:0-17593 GCA_044228045.1 Spirosomataceae bacterium | reverse complement strand
AGAATTTTCAAGAATAATTGACTTAGGCAATGGAACTTGTTGTATAATGAAAGATATTGATCCGAATAATAGAGCATATAAAGCAGACATTTATTCTAATAGAGCTTCTGTACAATCATCTTACGCCGAAGCTATAAATGATTGTACAACAGCGATAGACCTAGCTCCAAGTTACAGTTTATATATTTATAGAATAACATTGAGGAGGCATCTAAATATGGACAAATCCCTACAAGGCAAATACTTAATAGAGGCACTCAGATCCAAATCCGCACAAATTATTTCTGATTATACAAAAGCAATAGAATTTAAGCCGAATATGCCTCAGCTTTATCAAGAAAGAGGTTCGGAAAAAGATAAAATGGAAATCGGAGATTACAGAGGAGCTATTGCTGATTATACAAAAGCGATAGAGCTTGATCCGAATGATCACACGAGTTATCGTCGGAGGGGGTTTTCAAAAGCTGAACTCAAAGATCACAGCGGAGCCATAGTAGATTATAATAAGGCCCTTGAGCTTACTCCGAAGAATGACGACGAATCTATGGCAGTTGCTTATTATTTTAGAGGTTTATCAAAAATCGCAATAAACCAAAAAGATAGTGGATGTTTAGATTTAAGCAAGGCAGGAGAATTGGGGTTTTCATATGCCTACGAGTCCATTAAAGAGCATTGCAATTAAAAATTATAAAATCTTGCTTACAAAGCTCGAGAGTGTAGAATTCTACACACTCAGAATAGTTTTCTAACTACTTCCCCATTGTTGGTGTTAGTACAGTACAGCGCACACCCGTACGACAACATCTTTGAGTACACTACCAAAGGTGCAAGGTCACGCCAACCCCAGCCCCAAAATCAGTCCCCAAAGCAAGATAAAACTGATAACGATGGTGATGTTTGCCATAGCACCGGCAAGTTTGGTATCGTAACCCAGCTCCTCGGTAAATGCCAACATGACCATACCAACGGGTAATACCAAACAAACCAAAATAATGGTGCGGTACAGTGGCTCAAAGGGCAAAAACACAAACAACAAACTACCCACCAGCAAGCCCATGATGTAGCGAAGCAAAACCACGTTTCGGAGCGAGCGTAAGGACGATTTGTCAAAGTCAAAATGGAGGTAAATGCCCAACAGAAGCAAAACAAAGGCTTTGTTGGCACGAGCCAACGTAGAAGTAATATCGCTAAGAAAAGATGGGACTGGTATTTCTAATAAATTGATAGCCAGTGCAATAAGTAGAAAAATAAGTGGAATCGAGCTGAATATTTTTCGGAAAACCTGTCCCCAATGTAGCTCACCCGTGCCTTTGGGCGAAAAATGAATGCCTGCTGAATAACTCACAAAAAATACCAAAAACGAGTTTCCCAAGTCGAACATGGCAGCGTACCGTAGGCCCTCTCGTCCCCAAATTCCCTCAATAAGTGGATAGGCAAACAGCCCTAAATTGTAGCCTACCGAACCCATCAACAAAACTCCTTTGGGGTCGTTGGGTAAGTCTCTAAACAGCCTCATTGCTATCAATTGGCATACTATTCCAAAACCAATGGCAATTAAAGGTAACCATATCAACGAAGGAGCGAGTTGGATTTTGGTAAACACATCAAACAACAAAGCCGGAAATGTGGTGTGCATCAGCAATTTAGACAGTACACTACCAGCGTTGGCTGGCAATACGGCTCGTTTGAGCCAATAACCCAAACCAATTACTAATAACGAAACCAAAAAAACTTGATTGACAGAAGCGTTCATCTTGAATGAAATAATTGGTTTACCGTCTGCTTAATAGCTTCAAAACGCTCCTGCCAACTGCCTTTTACAACTTGATATGGCAACTGACGTATATCGAGTTCGTTCTTGAAGATGGCAAACATTTCTTCTCGGCGATGCCCCAAATCTCGTAAATTATCTGCTTCCCACGGCAAATCTGGTGCTAATAAGTAATAATAGTTGTACTGAACCTGTTGCTCGAGATACACCAATTGGGCCGGTATTTCTCCAAAATAATGTCGAGCATAAATCTGAGTTGTAATCAAGTCAGTATCACAAAACAAGAGTTTGTTGGCTATGCAAGTTTGGCTGATTACTGCCTGCGTTTGGGCTTCGCCAATAGCTATGATGGTGTCAATAGTGAAATCGTTAGACGTGAGCATCTTACGAGCCATTTCAGGCACAAAAGCGGTGTTATAATATTGCGCTAAGGCTTCACTCAAAGTACTTTTTCCTGTGCTTTCGGGGCCATACAAACAGATTTTTTTGACAAAATAAGGGCGTACCTCCGTGGGGATAAATGCCCAATAATCAAATGGATTTGCCCGAATTTGCGTGGCCGAAACGGGTACTTGCTGACGGGCTTTGTCAAAATAAATACAAGGCAAACCCAGGTGATGCGATAGTGGTTCACCGTAGGTTTCAGAACAAAAAAAGACTTCTATTGCAGGAAAACGACGCTGAATAAAATCAGCCCACAGTTTTGTGGCTTCCCAAAGAGGCAGGCTGTCATCATGGAAATCGTCGAGTTCTTGAACGACTTCTACTTCTGGGCGATTTTTGAAGATTTCTTGCAACCAAGCAAAGCGTAAGCCTGGCGCAATAGGGTCACTCGGGGTAAAACTCATCGAAACAATGAGGTGTTGGCAATGTGTAGCCGCAAAGTCAATCAAGGCCAAATGCCCTGTATGAACGGGCATGAATTTGCCAAAAATCAAGCCTTGTTTATACATTCGGGCAATGTTGTTTGTGATGTGTTATTCTATTGGCTTAAAATTTCTCTTGGTGTCGTTATCAACATCACTTGTTTTTCATATACGAACGATACTCTTTTGTCCAGTTAAATGCCCCGAAAAGGGCAATCACACAGAAAATAGCATAGAGCAACGAATAAAGTTTCACGCCTTTTGCATAATACATATAGGTAGCAATAATATCTATCAACAACCACAGGTACCAGCTTTCTACTTTTTTCCGAATCAAGAAAAACGTAGCCACTATGCTCATTACCGTTGTGAATGAGTCCATGTACGGAAAGGCACTTGGTTGACTAAAAAGCCGGGGAGAAATTTCATGTAAATTTTGCGAAAACTTACCCATAAGCACCGTGGCAAGCAAGCCAATACCTATCAGTGCAAAGGCATCGCCAAGGGCTAACTTGCTAATTTTCAACTCCTTGTTGTAGTTTGCCTCGTTTTGCTTTGGATGTGTCCATTGCCACCAACCCAGTAGGTTGGTCACAAAGAAAAACACTTGCAAAAACATGTCAGGATACAATTGAATCTGATAAAACAAGAAAAACGACAGCACTACATTGACCAAGCCAATACCCCAACTCCATACACTTTCTTTGGCCGAAAGCCAAACCGCCCATGCGCCTGAAATGGTACCGAAAAACTCCAAGTAACTCATTTTGTAGCCCCAAGCTTCAAAAATGATGTGGTTAATGCTAAAAAAAGAGTCGTCGGTCATAAATAAATGGAGTGCAGTTATGAGGGTCAGACCTTCGGTACAGACCCAAAGCCATGCTTTTGAAAAATACAGAACAACTCAGCCCCAGCCCGTGGCGTTATGGAATTGTAGGCGAGTTGCATGGTTTTTATATTGAAATAAGGGGCAAAAAGCACCTCATACTCGGCTTTTGAGCCACCAAAAGGAGGTCCGCCTTCAAATCGTTTATCAAAAAGTAGCCCAACTAACTTGCCACTTGGTTTTAACAATTCGTTCATTTTTTGTACGTAGGCAGGTCTTAATTCGGGATTGAGCGCACAAAAAAACGTTTGTTCTACTATCAAATCATACTGACTTTGATGCTCAAAAAAGTCTTGACACTCAATGCGAAGGCCCTTGTCGAGATACATTTTTAAGGTTTCTCGCAGGTTATCCACAAGAATTTGTGAAATATCCACAAGTGTTATATTAGTAAAGCCTTGTTGAAGCAAATAAGCGGCTTCATAAGCATTGCCACAGCCCGGAATCAAGATAGAAGCCTGTTTGTCTGTCAATTGATCAAAGTATTCTTTGAGTGGTGTAGCCACATGCCCAATGTCCCAACCAGTTTGTTTAGTCTGGTATCGGGTGTTCCAATACTGTTCAATTTCATTCATATATTTTTTCTCCTTTATTAAGCCAAACACCCCATTTTTTACTGTAAGCATGAACTTTCGGTGTTGTTTTTCCCGCATTATCATATACCACGTTCCCCTGATTGACCCATTCAAAAATGCTTCCGTAGAGGTTATGAACGTTTGAAAACCCTGCTTTTTAGGTGGCTCACGTCGTACTCGCTACGCTCACGAGTATCGAGTAAAATAACATTTTTCATGCTTTTTAACTGTTCACAACTTACCAGTGGCACGGTTTTGCTGTACATCCCTTCAAGCAAGGCTTTGTAGTCGTTGCTTAGTACTTGGGCAAAAAGTGCTTGGGGAGCAAGCAGTAGGCAAAGCCAAAAGGTGATTTTTAAGATTTTTTTCATCAGAAACTCGTTTACAGCTGCACAATCATCACTAAATCGAGTACATTTTTGTGGTCATATTTAATGAATGAAGCTCGTTGTCGGTAGATATAAAAATAGCCAATTTAGCTGGTGAAATGCTCAGGCCAATCGTAACCCCAGCCAAGATATGTTTTATTCTGATCGAGTGTATTGGGAACGAGACTTGGTAAGGCATTTATCAACGGTTCTACACTGGTCAAGAGCGTAGTTTGCTCACTTAGGGCATAACGAGCTTGCAAACGAAGGCGAGGCCGCCCTTGCTGATCGCCCCAAGTGCCATCCGTACATTTACAAATCCAGTATTCGTAGCCCAAGCGACTCCGAAACTCCCAAATTGATTGTCTATAACATGCTCTTAATGAGGTAGTTTGCTTCGCAACAGGCCGTACACCCAAGTACCGGCTATTGCACTTAACAAAGGAACAATAACTACGGTAAATCCGCTACCAATTAGTGCATAAAGTGGCCCTGGGCATGCCCCCGTAAGTGCCCATCCGCAGCCAAAAAGTAATCCACCGTAAATTTGCCCTTTGTCTAACTTTTTGGGTGGAATCACTATGTCTTCATTAGAAAGAGTTTTCACCTTAAATCGCTTCAAAATCTGAATCGAAATAGCCCCTACCACTACGGCGGTACCGATGACTCCATACATGTGAAAGCTATCAAAGCGAAACATTTCTTGGATGCGGAACCATGAGATAATTTCGGATTTTACGGCCACAATTCCAAACAAAAGACCAGCTACCAAATATTTCAGATTTGCCCCAAAAGATTCTGGTTTTTGCTGACTATTACCACATTCAACCGGTTGAAATTCTTCGTCGAGAAGTGCTTGGTTAGGTGCATTCATAGCGATAAAATATAAGGTAATACAAACCATGTAACAAAAAAGCCTCCTACCATAAAACAAATGGTAGCAATGAGCGATGGCATTTGCAAATTAGCCAGCCCCATGATGCTGTGTCCGGAGGTACACCCACCTGCATAGCGTGTACCAAACCCTACCATAAAACCACCCATCACCATCAGAATAAAACCTTTGATGCTAAGCAAACTCGAAAAATTGAACAGGTCGGCAGGCATCAAATTGGTGAAGTCTTGAACACCCATAGCCGATAGGCTCACTTTGGTAGCTTCGGCAATTTCTATTGGATTAGGATTAGCCAACCAATGATTGCCCACATACCCACCCAATAGGATACCCGTCACGAAAATCAGGTTCCAGATTTCGTTTTTCCATTCATAATTAAAATACGAAATTTTGGCTGGAAGAACCGCAGCGCAAATATGCCGCAACGACGACGAAATGCCGAAGGATTTATTGCCCAAAACAAGCAATAGAGGAACAGTAAGCCCAATCATTAGGCCTGATACCGACCAATGCCAGGGTTGTTTGAGGAGTTCTAACATGGTAGTAGGTGTTTACTTTATACCTTGTTTTACTAAATCTTGGTAGCCTCCGCTAAGGTTATAAACCTCTTTGAAACCCGCTTCGGTCAATATTTTGGCGGCTTTGGCACTTCGCCCGCCAGCAGCACAATACACAAAAACGGGTTTGTTTTTGTCTAATTTCTCTGTTTGTTGTTTAAAATCAGGCCCATTGTAATTGATGAGCTTGGCTGCTTGCAAATGACCATTATTGTATTCGTCAGGTGTGCGTACATCTATCAACTGAGCCTTAGGCATTTGCTTCAATTTAGCAACATAGTCTTGTGGCGAGAGTGTGTTTTGAGCTTGTGCCAAACTCATTCCGAATAATGAGGCGAGTACTATTTTAAGAAGTTTCATTTGTTAAAAGTTGGTTTTGTTAAAGTTGTACTATTTTCGATTGCCGATTTTTGATTATTTAAATCATTTATAATCAATAAGTTATAATGATTTTTGCGTAATTGTTAGTTCAAGATACAATAAGGCAAAAAATCTAAAACATTCATTTGAGTAGCAGCTCTTTGCCCAAAATCCAAAGACCCATCACCAATGTAAGCCAACCAAAAGCAGGCTTTAATTGTTTGTTATTCAAAAACTTAGACAGATAACCTCCAATAAAAACGCCCACAATAGAAAGCCCAACAAATTTACTAATAAAAGTCCAGTCAATAGCATGGCTGCCCACATCTCCCAAAAAGCCCATCAGCGAATTGATGGTGATAATCATCAACGAAGTGCCTACCGCAAATTTCATAGGCACTTTGAGCATAACCGTTAGCACAGGTACAATCAGAAAACCACCCCCAACCCCAACAAAACCAGTGAGGCAACCTACCAGTAAGCCTTCCACAAAAACCAAGGGGTAATTTAACTGCTGCCTAAGGGTTTCTAAATCTTCGTTAATGCCTCTTTTTACCCGTATCATAGACGACGATGCCAGCACCATGGTCAGAGCAAACACGCTCATAATCAGGAGGTTTTTGGTCACTACAAAATCCCCAATTGTTATCACTTCATTAGGTATATGAGGCATTACAAATTTGCGCATTACATAGACCATCACAAACGACGGAAACGAAAAAAACAAGGCCGTTTTGGGGCTTGCCAAGCCTTGCCGTAAGTAATTGAGCGAGCCTACCAACGACGATACCCCCACAATAAACAGCGAATAGGCCGTAGCTAAGGCTGGCTCAATACCAAATACATACACCAACACAGGCACGGTCAGGATTGACCCACCTCCGCCTAACAAACTCAGTAACAAGCCTATCAAAATTGCTAATCCAAAACCAAATAGTTCAGTCATTTTGCCGAATATATTGCCACTTTTGTGTAAAAATAGTTGTTGAAACTGATTAGACAACCATTATAGATATATGTTGGTTTTTTCGTGTACAGTTACTTTTGCATGAATACTCCCCCAAAAGCATTTATTTTGCTTACTAATCCCTTAATTCATCCTATGAAAAAGATATTGTTCGTCCTCGTTGTTATCTGGCTTGCTTACTTAACTTGGGCCAGTTGGGGTAAAGAGGAACTCAACCCGCCTTCAGACACTACTTTTCGGATTGACGACGAGTTTGGTCAGAACACAGGAAAAGGTAATTTGGTAGGCATTCAGCCCTTCATGCTTCCTGTTGATTATGCCAACGAAAAAGCCTTTTTTCAGAAGATGAATGGTTATTTTGAAGAAGCCAAGCAGATAGGCTGGCTCAACGACAGTTCTATTGTGGTTCTGCCCGAATATTTGGGCACGTGGCTGGTAGCAACCAACGAAAAAACCTCTATTTACGCCGAAACACAGTTAGGAAAAGCCCTGCAAACGATGGTATTCAGTAATATATTCAGTTTTGGTAAACATTATTTTACTGCTCCTGACAGTACGAAAGACAAAACCAAGCACGCTGTATTTGCCATGAAAGCCCCTCAAATGGCCGAAATTTATCAGCAGACCTTTTCGCAATTGGCTAAAAAATACGGCGTTACCATTGTGGCAGGGTCTATTTTATTGCCTAATCCTTCGGTAAAAGATGGTTTGTTAATTGTGGGCGAAGGTCAGCTTTTTAATGTAACAGGTGTTTTCAAGCCAGACGGTTCGCTATCGACAACTTTAGTCAAAAAACTTTTTCCTGTTACCGACGAGCTACCTTTTGTTTGCCCCGGCAAACCCGATGAACTCCCCGTTTTTGACACCCCAGCAGGCCGTTTGGGTGTTCTCATCTGCGCCGATGCTTGGAATTCGCCAGCGTATCGTGCCTTGAAAAACAAAAAAGCCCAGCTTCTGGCTGTGCCTTCTTATTCGATGATTGATAATGTGTGGCTTGTGCCATGGGGAGGTTATGCAGGCACACCTACACCTCCCGAAGCTAAGGCCGATGTTGGTGTCATTACCGAAGGCGAAGCCTGGCGCAAATACACCATGGGTGGCCGAGCCAAACCCGAAGCAGGCATTAGCAAAGGCATGAATGTGTTTCTAAGAGGCAAACTTTGGGACTTAGGCTCCGACGGACGCACCCTCATTTTGAACGATTCGCTCATGGCAGCCAAAGGCTTTGCCGGGCCGGGGATTACCTGTTTGTGGTTGTAAACAAAAAAAGCACAGAGTCGTAAATGGCTCTGTGCTTTTTTAATAACCCTAAACCCTCCTACTAAGCGTTCTTCTTCTCTTTTTCGTCGAGGCGGAGTTGTATCATCCACGATAGTACCAAACCACCACCGCCGAATATTAGCATAAATGCAAATACAGCTACATCATGGTCAATACTGGTGTAAGAACCAATCAAACTACCGAAAAACAAGCCCAGCCCTGCACCTACGGCCAATAAGCCAAACCGCAAGGCGCCAGCGGGGTTTACCCAACGAGATTTAGTGGTTGATTGTGATGGGTCCATTCCCTTCTCAATCATTGCCATTTTTTCGATGTTAGTGTAATAGCGCAGAAAAATAACCAGAGCGAAAAGCCCGATTATACTACACAATGGAATGAATAACGCTACCATACCTTGATAATGATCCATAATAATATTGTTAAAAAGTACAACAAATTGATTTTATGCCCATAGGATGCAGTGAAACCAAAATAGGTTACAGATAAAATGAATTTGAAAATTTGAAAACAGTATAATTTGAAATTAAATAACTGATAATCAGTCTATTAAAAATAAACAACCCCTGTTTGATTTTATTTTTTACACTTTTGTGTAACCAATGAAAGGTTTTATTCATCTAACTTGATGTGAACGATAATCAAAAAGACATAGCCATCATAGAGCGCATTTTACGAGGCGACCAATCGGGCTACCGAGAGCTGGCGCATCGGCACAAGGACTATGCCTTTACCATTGCTTATAAGATTCTGAACCATCGAGAAGATGCCGAAGAGGTTGCCCAAGATGCGTTTATGCACGCCTTTGGTGCTTTATCCTCGTTTAATCGTGAGGCTAAATTCACCACGTGGTTTTATCGCATTGTATTTAATGCTGCCGTTGGGTTTAAGCGTAAACACAAGGTTTATACCGAAGACATCGAAACGTCACCGCAAGCCTACGCCACTTCTTTTGATGCAGTTGATGTATTGCAGCACGAAGAACAACGTCGTTATCTGAGGTTAGCCTTACAGCGGCTCCTGCCCGATGATGTAACCATGCTGACACTTTTTTATTTGAAAGAACAAACTTTAGAAGAAATTGCCGAAATTACGGGCTTTACTGCCGAAACGGCCAAAGTAAAGCTCCACCGAGCACGCAAACGCCTGGCCGACGAAATGAAAACCATGCTAAAAGGAGAAGTACGAAGCCTTTGGTAAGCAAGGCAAAAGGTGACGAGTGAACAGGTTAAAGAAACAAAAGATGGCAAATTTAGAAGAAATGAACGAAGACGAATTGTTGGCTTGGATAGACCAACAACTCACCGAAATGCCTTTGGAGCAACCTTCGGTTCGCTTTACAGAGGTGCTGTTAGACAAATGGGAGGCACAGAAAGCACCTGTCCATCATAAAGTACCAAGTAAAAAACTACCGTTTTACTTTTTGTTAGCCATGTTTGCACTGGCGGGAATCGGGTTTTTGTTGATACTTTTTTCAAACCAAAACAATTCCGTAACCTATTGGAGTACAGTCGTTCAGCCCATTTCTGCTCTTGTTAGTAATCCAGCTTTGTGGCAGGTGTTACTAATTGTCAATGGCGGAGTAGGCTTGCTACTTTTTGACAAAATGGTCTTGAAACCCTATTTTGAACGGCGGAGATTGGCTCTTTAGGATTAGGCCTGCACCGAAAGTCTGACCGAGATAGGAAGTAAACAAAAACACCTTTTCAGCTGAAAAGGTGTTTTTGCTTTTTCATGAAAAGCTTTCACGCTATGGTTTTGTGATCACAAACTCAACCCTACGATTCTTGCGGCGTTCTTCTTCTGACTTCCCGTTGGTAACGGGGCGAGTACTTCCATAGCCTTGAGTTTCTATTCGAGTGCTGGAGATTCCGTTTTTCACCAAATATTCTTTTACTGAATCTACTCGGTCACGAGAGAGTTGGAGGTTCATGTCAAAATCACCCAGTCCATCGGTATGTCCTTCCAGGCGGATTTCCATACTTGGGTTATCTTTCATCATTTTTACTAACTTATTCAATTCTGTAAATGATTCTACTAACAATACCGCTTTCGAGGTCTCGAAGTAGATGTTTTTTAAGGCCACTTTTTCGCCTGCGCTTATTGGGGTCAGGTAAATATCCTTGGTTACACTGGCTGTAGCATTGCGTAAATCTATCGTTTCCTGAGTTTCTAAATACCCTTTTGCCGAAGCAACGCACTTGTAGCTATTACCAACAGGCAATGAACTCTTGTACGTTCCTGTGCCGATAAACGCCTGTGTAGAATCAATTTTTTGATTTTGAAGTTGAAAAACCAATTTGGCATCTATGGGTTTCTTGGTCTTGGTATCATACACTGTACCCGAAATCCGCACCTCACTTGGCTCTACTTTTGCGGGTTTTTCGGGTTCTTTTTCTACTACTACAGGCGGTGTGTCTTGTTCTTTGGGTTTTTCTGGCTCTTTTTTCGCCACTGGTGGCGGCGTATCATCATTTTCGATCGGCGAAGGATTTTTGATTTTTACCCCCTTAAAATTCCAGAATACCGTGCGCCCATCATTTTTGCCTTCATAGTAATCAAACATTTCAATGCCCCTATCTAAGCGTTCGTAATAAACCTTAAAGGTCACCTCTTCGCCCGGATCAATATAGTATTGCTCGGGTGATTCAGGTATGCCCTCTGCTTTTACGAAGCGAAAAGTTTTTCGCCCGTTTTTGGCAATTAATTTGCTTCGTGGGTCAATGCTTATCCATGATTTGTAGCTACCGCCTTGTCCGCCACCTTGCCCACCCAGCATTCGTTCAAACAATTCTTGCAAGTTACGGGGCTGTGTTTCTTGTGGTTTTTCTTGGGGGCGACGTTGCTCGTCGTAGGTGCGGTTTTTGCTCAACCGATACCGAAACGAAATAATAGTGTAGCTTCCTTTCAATTCCACACGGGTAATCTTCGCTTCTGCCGAAGACTGTGACTCTACCACAGGACTGATGGTGACTTGGGCCTGCGCAAACGAAGCCCCGAGCCAGCCAAACCAAATGTATAACAAAAGCTTCTTCATGGGTAATAAAAATTTTATAGGCTCAGTAACAAAGTTACTAAAAAACCAAACGCAACGAACCATTCCAAAAAACGAAACAATTGCTTAAAAAGTTGATTAAAAAAGTGAGTACAATTGTTAGCAAATAATCAAATATGTGATTTTTTACATCCAACAAAATACTATTGTTCTGATAATCAATTGAATACATGCTATATTTTGACAAGTAACCAATAGAAATACATTTAAGAAATTTTAACAAAAAAACCTGTGAGGTCATAGACCCCACAGGTTTATCAATATGGTATTGCTCGAAAATCTTAGGCGACTACAACGGCTTCGGCCAGTACAAGGATGTTGTTTTTGAGTACCTCTACTACGCCACCGTCAACGGTATAGGTAGTTTTAGTACCGTTGGCACTAAGTATTACATCGCCTTTGCCGAGGGTACTTACCAGAGGGGCGTGGTCGTTGAGTACTTGGAACGAGCCGTTTGTACCTGGAAACGTAGCCGCTGATACCTCACCAGCAAATACTTTTTTATCAGGAGTGATGATTTCTATGTGCATAGTCGTAATAACCCCCTACCCCGAAGGGGAGTTACTGTTTGCTGCCCCCTCCGGGGATAGGGGGCTTTTGATTATTTAGCGGCTTCTGCCAATAGTTTTTCACCTTTGGCGATAGCGTCTTCAATAGTACCTACTAAGTTGAAGGCTGCTTCGGGCAGGTGGTCAAGTTCGCCATTCATAATCATATTGAAGCCCTTGATGGTGTCTTCAATAGCAACTAAGGCACCTTTCAAACCTGTAAACTGCTCAGCCACAAAGAACGGCTGTGACAAGAAACGCTGCACACGACGTGCCCGAGAAACGGTGAGTCTGTCTTCCTCAGAAAGCTCTTCCATCCCCAAAATGGCGATGATATCTTGCAATTCTTTATAACGTTGCAAAATCTCCTTTACGTTCTGAGCACAATTGTAGTGAGCGTCGCCCAAGGTAGCGGCGTTCAAGATACGAGACGACGAGTCAAGTGGATCCACCGCAGGATAAATACCAAGCTCTGAAATTTTACGGTTAAGTACCGTTGTAGCATCTAAGTGGGTAAAGGTAGTAGCTGGAGCGGGGTCAGTTAAGTCATCGGCAGGCACATAAACGGCTTGTACTGAGGTAATTGAACCACGCTTAGTTGAGGTAATACGCTCTTGCATGGCACCCATTTCGGTTGCCAGTGTAGGTTGATAACCCACCGCAGATGGCATACGACCCAATAGTGCCGACACCTCAGAACCTGCTTGTGTAAAACGGAAGATGTTATCAATAAAGAACAAAATGTCACGTCCTTGGCCTTCTTCATCACCATCACGGAAGTACTCAGCAACAGTCAAACCAGCTAAGGCAACCCTTGCACGTGCGCCTGGTGGCTCGTTCATCTGGCCAAATACCAGCGTTGCTTGTGAGGTACTCAAGGCATCTATATCTACTTTGCCCAAGTCCCAGCCACCTTCTTCCATTGAGTGTTTGAAAGCATCGCCGTATTTGATTACGCCTGATTCAATCATTTCACGGAGTAGGTCGTTTCCTTCACGAGTACGCTCACCAACGCCTGCAAATACAGACATCCCTTCATAAGCCTTGGCAATGTTGTTGATAAGCTCCATAATCAATACGGTTTTACCAACGCCAGCACCACCAAAAAGACCAATTTTACCTCCTTTTACATAAGGAGCAATGAGGTCAATCACTTTGATACCTGTAAAAAGTACCTCTGTTTTGGTTGCTAATTCGTCATACTTAGGTGCCTGACGGTGAATCGGCATTCCTTTGTTGGTTTTGGGCTGGTCAATGCCATCAATAGCCTCACCAACTACATTGAACAAACGACCTTTGATAGAGTCGCCCGTAGGCATTGAAATTTGGGTACCAGTATGGCGGACTTCCATGCCTCGTTGAAGACCCTCTGTACCATCCATAGCAATAGCCCGAACACGGTCTTCGCCAAGGTGTTGTTGTACTTCGAGAATAACTGTTGCGCCACTGGATTTTGTAACTTCAAGGGCATCAAGAATTGCCGGCAGGAACGAACCTTCGTCTTCAAAAGACACGTCCACCACCGGACCAATCACTTGCGTAACTTTACCGATATTGACTACTTGTGCCATCGTAAAATATGGTTATGGATTATATGCGTTGTGAATCAGGGCGCAAAATTAGGGGATATTTCGCTCAATACCAAGCAAATCGCAAAGAGGTTTTTGGATATTTTTGAGAGAAATGGCATTAAAACTATGAATTTATTGGAAGAAAAACAGTAACTCATTTACAGACGGGCAGTTTAAAGTAGTTAATTGATAGGCACTCTGATGAATATTTGCCTGTCGTGTTTACCTCCTTAACGCTGACTTCCCTCTTCCATATTTGCCTTTAGATTACTGGGCAGGACTGTTGTTTTATCCCTCATTTTGGGTGATTTTTATTCTTGCGAATTGCTTGTAACTTTGTTTCTTGTCGATTTAGCGTTTTTTGCCATGAAAAATGTATATTTCATCCTGTTTTGGTGGATGGGTTCTTTCCTATCTGCTACGGCCAGCCATATTACTCCGCTTAATCTTGACCAACTAACGGTAGAAGACGGCTTGTCGCAAAGTGAGGTTACGTGCCTTCTCAAAGACCGCAAAGGTTATGTTTGGATTGGCACGAAGAGTGGTCTGAACCGCTACGACGGACACGGATTTAAGCATTACCTACACAATCCGTTTGATTCTACTACCATTTCGAGTGACCAGATTTTCTCTCTGCACGAAGACAGCCGAGGGAGGCTGTGGGTAGGCACTGCTCGTGGGCTTAATCGCCTTGACCCAACAAATAATCGTTTTGTCTCGCAAGTTCGCCCCGAAAAGGGCAAAAACTTGTTAGTAACTGCGCTAACCGAAGACCACCAACAAACACTGTGGGTGGGTACTCATCGGGGGCTTACTCATTTGTCGTTAGAAGGAAAAGTATTAGAAAAAACATTATTGACAGATCAACTGATTCGGTGTGTGTTTCAAGACAAGCGAAAAGAAATTTGGATAGGTACAACGCATGGCTTACAACGAATTGTGCAGCAACAAACGACCAAGCCACAATTGATTAGTGCTGATTATCAGGGTAATAGACTGCTTTCTGCGTTTCCTGAAATTAAAGCCGCCGTACAAGCCATCACCGAAGACCAAGCCGGAAACTTATGGGTTGCCACTCATAATGGATTGTATAGAATAGACCCTTCTCGAAAAACAATAAAGGCTTTTGACCAATCAGCAGGCTTAACCGACCACGTAATTACTTGCTTGCTCGTTGACCATCAACAAGTGCTTTGGGTAGGTACTCAGCAAGGTGGTATTTGCCGGTTTAAACTTGACAACCAAGGAAACCCTACGTTTATGGAGGCTATCCAAGAAGACTGGAAAAGCCGCAAAGGACTCCGCAACAACTTTATTACAGTGCTTTATGAAGGCCACGACCCACACGAAGACATCGTTTGGGTGGGGCTGGTGGACTCGGGCGTACATCTGTATAGTCGTTCTAAAAATAACTTTCGGCATTGGGACGGTATTTTGGCAACGGGGCAGTCGTCTCGTGCCAATTTGGTGTTTGCGCTTCATACCGATGCACTTGGTTCGTTATGGATTGGTACTTATCAAGGTTTGTATCAAGTCAATCGGCAAACACGTGATTTTAAAGTATTCAGGCACGAGAAAAACAACCTGAATACATTAAATGCTGATGAAATTCAGTGCATATTTTCGGACAAAACTGGTACACTTTGGGTAGGCACAACCAGTGGCTTAAATCGCTTTGACAGAGAGAAAAAACGCTTTATGCGAGTACCCATGGCCACTAATCAACCGCTTACTGTACTCAAAATATACCAAGACCAGCAGGGTTTGCTTTGGTTGGGTACGTATGGGGGGCTTTGGCAACTAAACCCGCAAACTTTACAGGCACAACTATTTGATAACCAAGAATATAAGCAAAATTTAGCGACAGCAAAAATCAACTACTCGCATTATCCTGCTGCTGCTATTCAAGAAGATGCCAACGGGAATTTATGGATAGGAACAGCCAAAGGAATCAATAAAATAGATTGCAAAACCAAGCAAGTTATTCATTTTGAGAACGACCCCGCCAATCCACATAGCCTCATCAGCGACCGCATTATGCACATATTGCTTGACCACCAAAAACAACTGTGGATTTGTGGTGACAAGGGTTTGAGTAAAGTAGTTATTGTAAATGGCCGTGAAACGTTTGTGAATTTTGCCAAACAAACTGGGTTGCCTAATGGCATGATTTACAGTGCCTTGGCCGACCAGCACAACCGCTTTTGGCTCAGTACCAACCTCGGCTTGTCGTGCTTTGACCCACGGCAAAATACCTTCAAAAACTATGATGTACACGATGGACTTGCCAGCAATGAATTCAATATGGGGGCATTTTGTCAAAGTGCAGATGGCGAACTGTTTTTTGGTGGCATTGGCTCAGTAGTGAGTTTTGATCCGCTCCGCATGGTTGCCAACCAACATCGTCCCAATGTGGTCATTACATCATTTGAAAAAGTAGGCAAAACCCTGTCGTTTGATAGCATGATGGCTCAAAAAGGTAGCATAGAGCTCAACTATAACGAAAATGTGTTTTCGTTTCAATTTGCAGCCCTTGACTTTACAAACCCTCAAAAAAACCAATTTGCTTACCGCCTCGAAGGGCTTGACAATCAATGGATTTTCTGCGAAAATAGGCGTTTTGTCAATTTCACAAACCTACCTTCTGGCAACTATGTTTTACACCTTAAAGCAGCTAATGGTGATGGTGTTTGGAACGATTCTCAACTTCTAAGTATCCCTATTAACATTCATCCTCCTTTTTGGCAAACTTGGTGGTTTTACCTGATTTCGGCCGTGTTGATGCTTGCTATTGCAAAGGGTTTTTACAATTATCGGGTTCGCCTTAAAGTCAAACGATTGCTTGAAATAGAACGGGTAAAATTAGAAGAAAACGAGCGAGTTAGGCAATTAGCCGCTCGTGATTTGCACGATGAGTTTGGCAATACCATTACTCGTATTTCGGTACTTACTGAACTCATCAAGAACCGCCTCAATGGCTCTAACCAGGAGGTTTCGGTCTTGTTAACCAAAATTTCGGACAATAGCCAACGGATGTATCAAGGAACAAAAGACTTTATTTGGTCTATCAATCCTGAACACGACAATTTTTATGAAATTGCTATTCGCCTCAAAGATTTTAGCGACGATTTATTTGATAAAACAGATAGCACGCTGCACGTTTCGGGCATTGCCGAAGACCTCCGCAATGCCGCCTTACCAATGGGTGTGAGCCGGCATTTGGTTTTGCTGTTTAAAGAGGCCATGAGCAATACCCTCAAACACGCCCAAGCCAGCCAAGTGTATTTGACTTTTGCCCTTAGCCCCAACGAGCTAAAAATAGTGTGGCAAGACAATGGCCTGGGCTTTACACCTAAGGAGTCGTTTAATGGTAATGGCCTACAAAATATGTATAGCCGAGCCGAAAAAATTGGAGGAGAACTTGAGGTCTATTCAGGCGAATTCGCTGGCACTACTATTTCGTTTTACTTGCCTTTGTCTCCAAAACAATCTCAGACAAACAGCATTGAAATGGCTATTTTGAATACATCTATAAAAACCACTCATACCCATTCTTAAACAAATAATTGATAATCAACACTTTATCACTACTGTGTACTTTAAAAGAAAGCCATGAATTACTATATGAAATCTCCAAAAACGATTCGGGTTTGCTTAGTTGAGGACGACCACCTCATTCGAGAGGGCTTCGCTATGCTCATTGCCGACACCAACGGATACAGTATCGTAAATACCTATTCCAATTGCGAAGATGCCCTGCGAGGTATTCAGAAAGACCAACCCGATGTAGTGCTGATGGATATTGAATTGCCGGGTATGAATGGCATAGAGGGCATCAGTCGAATCAAACGGATTCGCCCCCAGACACAAATTATTGTGGTAACCGTTTATGAAAA
>JBGAVQ010000455.1:0-2120 GCA_044228045.1 Spirosomataceae bacterium | reverse complement strand
CACCAAGTCCAGTAGGGCCTGACCCAATAATCACGTACTTGTACTTCATGCCATCACCTCCACTTCCTGCTGTTGAATGGCTTTTACTTTTTGGTTCAAATCCATACGAAAAGCTACTAATTCTTTGAAACTTCGCCAGCACACTTTAAGCAAGTTCATTTTTACAATTGAAACCTCACCAGTTTGACGGCTTTTGTGTGTAATTGGTAGGTCAAATAGCTTTTGCCCTGATTTTTTGGCCATTACTGCCAAGAAAATGTTTGGTGCAAATGGCACAGATTGAGGAAGTTGCGCTAATAATTTTCGTAAAAACGAACCCTTGATGAGCCTAAACGGAATGTTACTGTCGTGTATAAACGCCCCATAAATAAAAAAGAGGCTCAATTTTAAGACCTGTGTAACAAACAACCTAAACGGAGCATCAAAACGGTGCTTGCGATACCCCAAAATGAAGTCGGATTGCGTTCGTTTTTCCCAAAGTGTCAAGAAATCAGCCGTTTCAAACTGGTCGTCAGAGTCAGTCTGAAACACATACTCAGCATTTAGGTTTATAGCTTGGCGATAGGCGTTTACTACCGCATTACCATGACCGCCATTGGCTTGGTCAACCACCAAAAGAAGCGGATTGGTTTTGGCTAACTGATTGAGTATTACCAGCGTATTGTCTTTTGACCCATCATTAACCACAATCAATCGAGTATTTTTGTTGGAGAAATGAGTCTTTAGTAGCGAAGTCCAGTTATTCACGACTAATTCGATGCAATCTTGTTCGTTGTATGCGGGCATCACAATCGTGAGATGTGTAGTCATTCAGATGAAGTTTAAGGCTAAAAATGCACCAATGTATTCTAACTTTGGTGATGAAAACTGGGCAAAAATACCGAATTATTGCTAATTGTCTGAATCCGTTTGATAAGAATTACAAATTATGACAAAAGAAATTGGGACAAGAGCCCTAAGAAAACGTAAGTCAGTGAACAAATAAGTTGCATTACCTAATACTCAAAATGTTTTTTCAATTGGTTAATCGGTTTTTCAATCAAATACCATGAAACTAATGCCAATGCAAAAGTCAGCCCAAAATAGTATGCTAATTGAAAAAGTGTAGAATCGGCCAACCCAGGAACAAAAGAATGTATTTTTCGTAAGCCTCTCAGTGTGAGGTGAGTAGGAGGGGTATGATAGAAGTTGAATACAAAATTATGATAAATATATAGCCCATAACTGATTTTACCCAACAATAAACTCAATGGATTGGTTAATACCCATTTGCCTACCCCGTTGTAGCCTGTTACAGCCCCTGCAATCAAGAAAAAGCACATGACCGATGCCGTTAATCGTTCAAAAACTTCTGTCCAAACGTTTCGTGATTCAGGATGGAATTTTGATAAAAATAAGATGGAAATATACATCAATGTGCTGATTGCCAGATAAATAGGGGAGATGAATTTAGCGAATATGAGGTCTTTTTTGAACAAATGAAAAAAGGCTAAAATCGCTCCCAAGCCAAACGAATCGAGACAAGTTGGCATTGACACATATTGAACACTCCAATTGAAATGATTGAAAAATAGGTAAAAACGAAACGCAACAGCCAGAAAAATAAGTAAAACAAAGGTTCGGAAAAGATACTTAGTTGGTAGAACAAACACTAAAAGTGGAAAAAAGAGATAAAATTGTTCCTCAACAGCCAGCGACCAAAAATGGTCGGTAATACCCATCCAAGTTTCGTTGATGGCAATGTACAAATTGGTTCCATAAAGCAAATGCCACGAAATTTTGCCTTGAACAGAAGGCGAATTGGCAGCAATCAATGCAAAAACTGATAAATAATAGATAGGGAAAATACGCAAACTGCGCCGAATATAAAATTGCTTGAACGAAAACCAATGGCTGCGCCCAGTGGCTTCGTCTTTGAGCTTGCTTTTGAGTAAAATCCCCGTAATCAAGAAGCCGCTCAGTACAAAAAAAAGTGTTACCCCAAGTGCCCCAAGTGGTAATTTGTTCCGCTCGGCAAGCCAATGGTCAACCAACACAAGCAGAACAGCTACACAGCGCAAGCCATCTAATTGTACTAAATAATTGGCGTGATTTTCTGATTTTTGGAACAAAATGATAGG
>JBGAVQ010000100.1:0-17877 GCA_044228045.1 Spirosomataceae bacterium | reverse complement strand
TAAAGCCGACAGCGCAAGTAGTATTGAGACATTAGGGCCCATCGTATGCCCACATGACAAGCACTCCGAATAAAGCCGACAGCGCAAGTAGTATTGAGACTGGTTGGTGATGGAGAAGCGTTCAACGAGTTTCCTCCGAATAAAGCCGACAGCGCAAGTAGTATTGAGACTGTTTTCCACTCGTTGAAATCCTAAAATGAAGAACTCCGAATAAAGCCGACAGCGCAAGTAGTATTGAGACCTTTAACTCCTTCCCATGTTCCGTCTAGTTCTAACTCCGAATAAAGCCGACAGCGCAAGTAGTATTGAGACATTCGATCTCCTTTTTCTTCCCAAGCATACTCTGCTCCGAATAAAGCCGACAGCGCAAGTAGTATTGAGACTGGTGTATTCACCCGTGGGTGTGTCCCCGTGGTGTCTCCGAATAAAGCCGACAGCGCAAGTAGTATTGAGACATTTTATAATGCCATTTATCACGGCTCCGTAATTTCTCCGAATAAAGCCGACAGCGCAAGTAGTATTGAGACAATATTGAAGCAGTATTTGTCGGTATGTTTTGACTCCGAATAAAGCCGACAGCGCAAGTAGTATTGAGACACCAAACTCTGTGCGGGGTTGTTAATTTTAAAGACTCCGAATAAAGCCGACAGCGCAAGTAGTATTGAGACAGTCAAGCCTGAATTTTTTAGTGAATGGATGTTCCTCCGAATAAAGCCGACAGCGCAAGTAGTATTGAGACTCTCTCTCACAAACGGTATAAATACCGAAATGTCTCCGAATAAAGCCGACAGCGCAAGTAGTATTGAGACCATTTGATTTTCGCAGTATCTTTTACTGCATACAATCTCCGAATAAAGCCGACAGCGCAAGTAGTATTGAGACTTCTTCATTCATAAGCAATCTAAGTGTATCAACTCCGAATAAAGCCGACAGCGCAAGTAGTATTGAGACCTTTGTCTGACCCATGGTCTTTTAAATATTGTTCTCCGAATAAAGCCGACAGCGCAAGTAGTATTGAGACTGTTGAATTTACTTGTATGATGTATTCACTACCGTCTCCGAATAAAGCCGACAGCGCAAGTAGTATTGAGACAATAAGGCTTTTTACTTTGTTGTCGGTGAACACTCCGAATAAAGCCGACAGCGCAAGTAGTATTGAGACTTTATGGCCATTTTCAAGCCATTGTATTTATCATTCTCCGAATAAAGCCGACAGCGCAAGTAGTATTGAGATGAATATGGTTTTTTATTGTGGTTTTTCCGCCTTTTTTGTTAAAATTTTAACAAATTACTTGTTTACCAATTAAACATTTATCTTTGCAAGGCCCTAACAAAAAAATATAGACCACATCAAAAAAATTATCATCGAGAATTATGAACAGGAAATAGAAGAAGTTCAAAAGATTCTCAGCCTAATTGGAGAGAATCACCCAGAATACAACGAAAGAAAAGAAAAGCTCAAACAAATGAGCAAAATTTTGAAAAAACTAAAAACGGAATGCGCACTCCACCCACTAAACCAGCTACTATATGAGCAAAATAACTGAATTGATGCAAAAGTTCGATGCTGCTCCGCACATTGAAGAAAAGAAAATAGCACGAGCAGAATTAGAAGCTTACTATGCTGGGCTTTCTGAAAAAGAAGAAGCAAAAAAAGAGATAATAACGAGCGTGGACAACATCTTGAACAGAATGATGCACGAAATAGAAGCCCTCCTCAAATCGCAGCTTGTGTATCAAGGTCGCAACTATGACCTTAACGAGTGGCTTACCGTTTCTCGTTATGCCGAAAAGTATAATTATAGCGTACCACGTGTTACCAATTGGATTAACAGGGGGATTATACCACCAACAAAGAAAATTGTAATTCCAGAACTCAATAACCTGACATTGCTCCACGATGAGCAATACAAAGATTCCTAATCATTGTTTGTTATCTCTTATGATGCAAGCAGGCTTTGGGTGCCAAATTGTGCATCCCCGAATAGAGCCGATAATAGACATTGGTTAGTCACTATCAATTGCTTCAACACCCTATGATTTTTTGAGGAGGCCTTGTAAATAACCCCTTAAACCAATAGCTTTGCTATGCAACCCCAAAACGACTGTACCCATGACAAAGATACCAGGTGTTAAAATGCAACGAAATCCCGCAACAGGCAAACTCCAAAGTATTGTCATCAATCCAAACGTCAAAACCGAATTGGTAGAAGACATCGTTGATAAGCTACTCTACGAACAGCACAAAGACGAACCAACCATAACATGGGAAGAACTCAGAAAGAAATTAGCCAAAAAACATAACCTTGACCAGTGGCCTATCAAATAGAATTGTCGAAACAAGCCGAAAAGTTTATTGGTAGCCTGTCTAAGAAAAACGCCATCCTGGTTACTTCCAAAATAGCAACCTTGGCAGATGACCCCTACAACACCAGTACCATCAAATTAAAAGGTGAAGACAATGTTTATCGAATCAGGGCTGGCAACTACCGCATTTTATACGAAGTAATCAACGAAATATTGACCGTTAAAGTAGTTCAAATTGGCGACCGAAAAGACATTTATGAGTAAAAACGCCAAGTATTGAATAATCCACAATCATATTTCCATCATTTTCGATAATCTTTTGGCGTTATGGCGTAGATTATCAACAACTTTTCTTACCTTTGCACCCTGATTCACAAAATCGGGGACGGGATCCCCACAAATTTCTGAAATACAATGGCCGTTAAAATCAGATTAGCACGTCGTGGACGTAAAAAAAGAGCGATGTTTGACATCGTAATCGCCGATGCAAGAGCACCACGTGATGGTCGTTTCATCGAAAAAATTGGCACCTATAACCCTAATACACAGCCTGCTACGGTGAAAGTAGCAGTTGAGCGTGCAGTAGATTGGTTGCTCAAAGGTGCTCAACCAACAGACACTACTCGTTCGTTGTTGTCGCACGAAGGTGTTATGTTGAAAAAACACTTGCAAGTAGGTGTAAACAAAGGTGCTATTACTCAAGAAGTAGCCGATGCTCGTTTTGCAGAGTGGCAAACTGCCAAAGAATCTAAAAAAGATTCTACGGCTGATACCCTTGCTTCTAAGAAAGATGCTTTGAAGAAAGCCCAGTTGGCTGCCGAAGCAAAAATCAATACTGCTCGTGCCGAAGCCATAGCCAAGAAGAACGTAGTGGTTGAAGAAACTCCTGCCACCGAAGAACCCGCAGCAGAAGCAACCGAAGAAACAACACAAGAATAAATTTTGTTGCCCTAACAAGCACCTACAAGTCTGCCAAAAGGCAGACTTGTCTTGTTTTGATGAAGATATACTGATTGAATGCCAGTTTGCAAGAGCTAATAAATCTAACTTTTTGACATCTCATGTCTCTTGTCTTACAATCTCAAATCTAAGAAGTATACAATGACAAAAGAAGATTGCTACGAACTTGGCCACATTATCAAAACCCACGCCCTCAAAGGCGAGTTGGGTATTTTGTTGGATGTGGACTACCCCGACGAATACGAACTGCTGGAAAGTGTTTTGGTAGAAATCAAAGGAGAGCTGGTGCCCTATTTTATAGAAGAACTTCAAATTAGAGGCAACAAAGCCATTGTGAAGTTTGAGGGCATAGACACCTGGGAGCAAGCCAAGCCGCTGGTAGGAAGTGGGCTGTTTTTGACCCTCGACAACCTGCCAGAGTTGGAAGATGGGCAGTTTTTTTATCACGAAATTTTAGGTGCTACTGTAGTGGACTACCAATTAGGCACACTTGGCAAAGTGACAGACGTTTATACGGTAATTAACCAAGATATTGTGGTGATGACTTATCAAGAAAAAGAAATCCTGATTCCGGTCAATGATCACAACATCACTACATTTGACCGAACCCTCAACCAACTACACGTGCAGCTCCCCGACGGACTGTTGGAGGTGTACATGAGTGAGTAGCTTAGTTGCAGCTTCACATTGATTCATAATTGAGCACTCAGAAATCAATTCATAATTCAGCATTAAGAATTCAGCATTCCCAATGCGTATAGACATCATCACCTGTTTGCCTCGCTTGTTAGATAGTTTCTTTGCTCATTCTATCCTGAAACGAGCACAAGAGGGCGGTCATGTGCAGGTAGTAGTGCATGATTTGCGAGACTATTCACAAAGCAAACAAAGGCAGGTGGACGACTACCCTTTTGGCGGTGGTGCAGGCATGGTACTTATGATTGAGCCTATTGTGCGGTGTATCAGGCATTTACAAAGTCAACGAACCTACGACGAGTTGATTTATATGACTCCTGATGGCGAGCGTTTTGAGCAAAAAACGGCCAACAGGCTTTCGCTTTCTGAAAACCTACTCATTTTGTGTGGGCATTACAAAGGCGTAGATGAGCGAGTTCGTGAGCATTTTATCACCAAAGAAATCAGCATTGGCGACTACGTGCTGTCGGGTGGCGAGTTGGCCGCTTGTGTGGTGTCTGATGCCATCATTCGCCTTGTGCCGGGTGTACTTTCTGACGAAACTTCTGCCCTAACAGACTCTTTCCAAGACAACCTTTTAGCCCCTCCTATTTATAGTCGCCCTTCCGATTTTGAGGGACTGAAAGTACCAGAAATCTTACTGTCTGGTCATGATCAAAAAATTGCCGATTGGCGTTTTGAGCAGTCGTTGCAACGCACTCGCACCCGCCGCCCCGACTTACTTCCTTGACTTTCTGGCATTATTTTTGACGAATTTCTTTTGTTATTTCATTCTGCCTATTTCTTCATTATTAGCATTGCAATTGATTGTTTGGCCAATTGTTAATCAACTATATCTATACTTCACTAACGTTATTTTAAAAGTGGTAACTACTGATACTCAACAGATTGAGTAGTAGTGCATTTTTGAGCCCCCACTTTGGTATATTCTCCAAAAACTTATGGTGTGGTTTTTGTACTATTTTTAGTACTTGTTGTTTTTAGGGTATAGATTGAATCTGCTCAACAAATTTTAATTCATTCAATGCCTATCTGCTAACCTCTCTATCATAACTACTGATAATGAATTGTTCGAAGTGTGGTTCTAAATTTGTGGTCAAAGCTGGCTTTATCAATGATAAGCAGCGTTTTAAGTGTAATAATTGTAATTATCACTTTATTGACCCTGCGCTCCGTCAGCACGGTATGCCCGAAGAATTAAAACAAAAGGCAGTACAGTTAGTGCGTGAAGGCAAAAGTATTCGGCAAGCGGCCAAGCGAGTGGGGATTTCGCACGTGAGTGTGCTAAAATGGCTCAAAGAAGCCCAACGATCGTAGCAATTTTTTAAATTGTTTTTGGGTAACCTTTTACAAGTACAGCACCGCCATCGCTGTACTTGTTTTGTTTTTAGGAGTTGTCTTATTCGTTCTCCTATTATCCTCAAAAATCTAAATGAGCATTCAACCATTCGGGGTCAAAACGAGTGCCGTATTTTTTGTAAAACTCAATAGAAGGCGTATTCCATTCCAGCACTTGAAACATCATTCCGGTACAGCCAGTCTGCTTTCCTTCGTCAATGATGGCTTCAAACAATAAGCTCCCCAGTCCTTTGCCACGGCAGGTTTCCGACACAATTAGGTCTTCTAAATAAATGCGTTTGCCTTTCCAGGTAGAATACCGATAATAATAAACAGCTATGCCCACCACTCTGTCATCGGCTTCACCCACAAATGCTCCAAAAATCGGATTGTCGCCGAAACCATCTGCCAGCATTTTTTCGGGCGTATTGCTTACTTCGTGAGGGGCTTTTTCGTACAAGGCAAGTTCTTGTACTAATGCAAACATCGCTGGTACATCGGCAGGGGTCGCTTTACGGATGGTGAGGTTCATGGTATTGGGTATTGGGTATTGGGTATTGGGTATTGGGTATTGGGTATTGGGTATTGGGTATTGGGTATTGGGTATAATCCCCCTTTCGGGGGATACTGGCTCTGGCTATTCGGTTACGTAGCGTTCCCATTTACTTAGAACTCCCTGAAAATCAGCGGGTAATTCACTATCAAATTGCACCCATTGGCCAGTTTTAGGATGCACAAAACCCAGCGATTTGGCATGTAAGGCTTGGCGAGGGCATAATGCAAAGCAATTTTCCACAAACTGCTTGTATTTGGTAAATTGTTGGCCTTTCACAATTTTGTCGCCACCGTAGGTTGCATCGCTAAACAAGGGGTGTTTAATGTATTTCATGTGTGCCCTGATCTGATGTGTACGCCCAGTTTCGAGGTTGCACTGCACTAAGCTAACATAACGCAAGTCTTTCAAAACTTTGTAATGAGTGACAGCGTTTTTGCCTTGGCTTCCATCTGCAAAAACCGTAGTTACCCGCCTGTCTTGGAGGCTTCGCCCTACGTTTGCAGTGATAGTACCAGTAGGTTCTTCAAAAACACCCCATACCAAGGCATAATAGGTGCGCTCAATACTGTGATCAAAAAACTGTTTGGCCAAATGAACCATCGCATGGTCGGTTTTGGCAATCACCATCAGGCCAGAGGTATCTTTGTCAATACGATGCACCAAGCCAGGGCGGGCTTCGCCGCTTCGAGTAGGCAATTGTGCAAAATGATACAATAATCCATTGACCAGCGTACCGTCCCAGTTACCGTGAGCGGGGTGTACTACCATGCCAGCCTCTTTATTAACTATAATGAGGTCATCGTCTTCATAGACAATGTTCAGCGGCAATTCTTCGGCAAGTAGTTCTGTGATGCGTGGCGGGTGTGGGTATGCCACCGTAATCACATCGGCGGGCTTAATTTTGTAACTGGCTTTGCTAATCTGCTCATTTACCCTCACCGAACCCGTTTCAATAGCAACTTGCACCTTGTTTCGGGTGGCGTTCAGCACTTTATGCGTCAGGTATTGGTCAAGACGCATGATTCCCTGCCCCTTGTCCACCACAAAACGGTGATGCTCAAATAATTCGTCTTCGTCGGTATTGTCGAGTTCTTCAGAGTGCATTTAGTAGTCAAGAGCAGATAGTTGATGGCCTTTGCTAAACAGTCAGCCTTATTCTGTAGTTTTGTTATTTGATGCAAATTTACCAAATTCTGATGGATTTTCTGCCAAATATTGCCATTTCACCTTTACAACAACTAAATGACCCGTGGTTGGCGCAGTTTGGTATAACCATTTTGATTAAACGTGACGACTTGCTGCACCCACAAGTATCGGGCAACAAATGGCGTAAACTCAAATACAATTTGTTGGCTGCTCACGAGCAGGGATACAGTCGCCTATTGACCTTTGGCGGAGCTTACTCTAACCACCTTTATGCCACTGCTGCTGCTGGCAAATTGTTTGGTTTTGAGACCATTGGCATTGTAAGAGGCCATGAACACACCTCAACCTCTAACCCAACCCTCCGCTTCTGTGCCGACTGTGGCATGAAGTTAATTTTTGTATCTCGAACCAATTACCGCCAACCAGATGAGCTGGCTAACCTCTATGGAGAAGGCTGTTATGTATTGCCAGAAGGCGGCACTAATTCACTGGCATACAAAGGATTATCGGAACTTATGGACGAAATTTACACACAGCTCAATCCTGACTATGTATGTATCCCCGTAGGCACTGGCGGCACTGTAACGGGCATTTGCAGGGCAGCCCAAGGACTTACCAAAGTACTCGGCTTCAGTGTTTTGAAAGATGGAAATGGCTTTTCGTTAGCTCATATTCAACGTTTGGTTGGAACTCAACTACAAGATTGGAATCTTGTGCTCGAAACCGACCAAAGTCCACGGGGTATTTGGGTAGGTGATTACCATTGTGGAGGTTATGCCAAAACCACCCCTGAGTTAATTTCGTTTATCCGCTTGTTTGAGGCACAGCATGGCATTTTGTTAGAACAAGTTTACACTGGAAAAATGCTGTTTGGGCTATATGATATGATTCGGAAAGGTGTTTTCAAGCACGGAAGCACCATTGTAGCTGTACATACGGGTGGTTTGCAGGGCCGAAAACTGGAATAATGCTACAAAAATACTGATACCGTGCTACAAAACGTTTTGGGGAGAGATACTATAAACCAATATAACCTATATTTGCCAGATACCGTGCTTCGGCATTTTTATATGTCACGTTTTGTTTTTGTTAGTGTGTTTTTGATGGCTTGCTGGTCTGCTTATGCACAAGACCCTGACCGTGTTATGCCAATAGAAGAGCAGTTGATGCGTAAAGCAGCCGAAAAAAACGCAACCCAAAGTCAAGTTTTGCTGCGAAACCAGCGGTATTTGGCTTTTGACACGGGTTCAAGTCGGTATCGCTTTTTTGTTGGGGACGAAATCCGCTTCAAACTTCGAGGCGATCGGTTCAAGTATGCTGGCGAAATAGTGAGTATGAGCGACAGTTCGTTTACCTTCTCTGTAGTGAACGAAGTAACCAATCGCTTTGAAAATGTGTCGTTTAACATGGCTGATGTCAAACGAATTTATATCACACGGCGGATTCCGTTTGTGTCGGCCTTGCAATACTTTGCGCCTCTGGCAGGGGTAGGTTACATGATGGCCGACATCATCAACGGCAAACGTTGGAAAGACTCTTGGGTAAATCCGCAAGTAGCCAAAGTAACAGGTGGGTTTATTCTGGTTGGGTTTGCCAGTAGGGTATTGTGTCATCCTTCTTACAAAATCAATCAGAAACATCGGTTAAAGGTACTCAAAACCTTATAAAACAGCCTCCGCACTTGCTCAGGCTGAATCAACTTATTTTCTTTCTTGCTACACTTAAATCTTTTATTTAACAAAGAAATCCATCGAAATAGTGCTTAACTATCTCCTCATTTTTATACTATAACTATTTATATATCAACAATTTAATATTCAAATCAATACATTTTCAATTTTTCAAATTCCTAAGAAGTTGTCAATCCGACACAATAAGGTTATTTTTGCCTAATTAGTCACTAAGATAACCACCACGTTGAGAAGATTATTTTTACGGAAAGTCCAAAAGCCCTTTCAGGCACAAATCCAGCTACCGTCTTCTAAGTCAGAGAGTAATCGTGCCTTGATTATTGATGCACTTACCAATTTTCAGTCTGACCTATCCAATCTATCCGAAGCTCGAGACACCCGCACCATGATGCGTTTGTTGCTTTCAACTGAATACGTTGCAGATGTATTAGATGCTGGAACAACCATGCGCTTTATGACGGCTTATTTTGCCGTAACGGGTCAGTTCAAAATCATGACAGGCACGCCTCGTATGTGTGAGCGACCTATCGGTATTTTGGTAGAGGCCCTCCGTAGCGTAGGAGCCAACATTGACTATTTGCAGCACCAAGGCTACCCTCCTATTCGTCTTAATGGGTTCAAGTATTCAGGCAGCAACCAACTGGTAATCAAGGGGGGAGTAAGCAGTCAGTATATTTCGGCATTGCTGATGGTTGCCCCTGTATTGCCCGAAGGCTTGGTCATTACCTTAGATGGAGAGATTGGCTCAAAGCCTTACATTGAGATGACCCTGCAACAAATGGCGCATTTCGGAATCAAGTACTCAGCCGATTGGGAACAACAGCGCATTGAAGTACCCCACCAAGCCTACCAAATACAGCATTATACCGTTGAGTCTGATTGGTCGGGTGCCAGCTATTGGTACAGCTTAGTAGCACTGGCTCCCGAGGGGTCTGAAGTAGAATTATTGGGTCTCAAAGAAAATTCATTGCAGGGTGATAGCGTTATAGTAGCAATAATGAATGAACTGGGCGTAAAGTCTGAGTTTACAGAAAAAGGCGTTAAACTCACCAAAACGACACCAAAGGCATCATTAGAGTGGGACTTTACTCATTGCCCCGACTTGGCACAAACTGTTTCGGTGTGTTGTGCAGCCCTCAATCTACCTCTTACGCTAACGGGTATCGAAAGCCTCAAAATTAAAGAAACAGATAGGGTGAAGGCTATCCAAACCGAATTAGCCAAGTTTGGTGTTTCGCTGGTAGAAGTCCTTGAAAATGAACGATATGAATTGCAAGGAACGTTTGCACCCCCACCCCAAAACGGTGTGGTGATTGATACCTACGACGACCACCGCATGGCTATGGCCTTTGCACCACTTGCCATGGTAACTGACCTCAAAATTGACAACCCGAGCGTAGTGGTTAAGTCTTATCCACGTTTCTGGGAAGACATGGGTAAGGTAATCGGAATTAAAGAAATATGATTCTAAAAAGTCGTAAGTCAAGAAAACTCGTTCAAGCGTCCACGCTTGAATGCTGATTCCTCGGTATGTGGGGCATCGCCAGACAGAGAATTGAACATTGTATCATTCACTCATTCCATCATTCACTCATTGTAGTCATGGCATTAGATTTAAGCAAAGCACGAGAGTACGGCAACATTGAGTTTTTGGCTCGTCAAATGGTTGAGGGCTTCATTACGGGGCTTCATAAGTCGCCGTTTCATGGTTTTTCGGTCGAGTTTGCCGAGCACCGCCTCTACAATACTGGCGAAACCACCCGGCATATTGACTGGAAGGTGTTTGCCAAAACCGAGCGTCTCTACACCAAGCGCTATGAAGAAGAAACCAACCTGCGGTGTCATTTGCTGATAGATACGTCGTCGTCAATGTATTATCCCGAAAAAACACACGGCAAAATCACATTTAGTGCCTTAGCAGCCGGAGCGATAGCCTATATGCTCCAAAAACAAAAAGATGCAGTCTCTCTCACAACCTTTGCCGAAAACATAGAGGTACAGACACCCGTCAAGTCAACGCCATCACATATTCATAAGATATTTTTGGACTTGCAACAACTCTTGCAAGAGTCAAAACCTCTTCGTAAAACCGCCGTGGCAGATGTGCTTCACGAAATTGCCGATAAAATTCACAAACGCTCACTCGTGGTCATTTTTAGTGATATGTTCGACGACATCGCCAATGCTGACCGCCTGTTTTCGGCCATGCAACACCTGCGCCACAACATGCATGAGGTGTTGTTGTTTCATGTAACCGACAAAAAAACCGAAGAGGATTTTGACTTTGAAGACCGCCCCTACGAGTTTATTGATTTAGAAACCGCCGAGCGAGTAAAAGTACAACCCGCCCAAGTAAAAGAGTATTACCAAAGCGAGTTGAAAAAGTTTTATTACGACCTCAAACTACGCTGTGGGCAATACAAAATAGATTTCATAGAAGCTGACATCAACGAAGGTTTTGACCCAATCCTGACTTCGTACTTGGTTAAGCGGTCAAAGATGAAATGATGCCCTGTTTTTGTTCAAAGCCTTAGCGCCTACCCACTGTGTTGCAACCGCTTAATAACTCAATTTGAGATTGTGGGCGTTTTGTCTTATTTTTCTGCCTGATTTTCCTAACTCCCTCATTATGAAAAAATCATCAGTGTTTTTATTGGCCAGTTGCTTATTGGCGCAATTGCTGGCGGGATGCAGCTCGTCGGGTCGAAAAGCCTTAGAACGAGGCAATTACGAAGAGTCCGTCATGCAGTCGGTAGAGAAACTTCGCCGTGACCCCGACAACCGAACAGCCTCCGAAGTACTCAGCCAAGCCTACCCCAAAGCCGAAGCCTATCACTTAGAAAACATCCGTCAGGCCGAAACTTCATCAGAGAAATTCCGCTGGGATGCTGCCGCCAGAGGCTATACGCTGCTCAACAAAATGGCAGAAGAAATCCGCCGTTGTCCGGGTTGCTTGCGGCTTATCCCTAACCCCAAACGGTACGTAACCGAAGAGCAGTCGGCACGTAACTTAGCGGCCAGCGAGCATTATGAAGCGGGCCTCGATGCCATGAACAACAAACAAGATCGAATAGTGGCTCGCCAAGCCTTTGACCACTTTAGTGCGGTGCAAGAGTTTGACCCCACCTACCGAGATGTAAACCGCTTGTTGGACGAATCGTATTTTTATGCCAGCCTCAAAGTAGTAATGGAGCCAGCACAGGTCAATTCACGAGCGTATCAGTTGAGCAATGAATATTTTCAGAGCAAAATCAACGAATACTTAGCCAATAATCGTAGAATGAACAAGTTTGTGCAGTTTTATACGCCCGACGAAGCCAAGGCCAAAAATCTCAAACAACCCGACCAGATTGTGCGTTTAGAGTTTATTGATTTTGTGGTAGGCCAAACCCTCATTGCTACCAATACCGAAAACCTCACCAGCAAAGACAGTGTGGTGGTAGGCCAAGTAACTGTTGACGGCAAGAAGCGAGATGTCTATAACCGAGTAACGGCTAAATTTTCTATTACTCGCAAATCGGTCAAATCAACGGGCTTGCTCAATATGCAAATCATTGATTTTAAGGCAAATAAAGTATTATTGCAAGAGCAGTTTGCTGGTGATTATACTTGGAACACCGAGTGGGGCAGCTTCAACGGCGACGAACGAGCCCTCACCAGTGACCAAAAGCGCATCTGCCAAGCCCGTGAGCAGATGCCACCACCGCCCCAACAACTGTTCATTGAGTTTTGCAAGCCCATACACGACCGCCTCACCGCACGAGTACGACGCTTTTATGAAAATTATTAACAAAAAACGCCCGAGTAAGTCGGGCGTTTTTGTTTACTTCGTTCATTTCATTGTCCTGCCAATAACGCATTTCTTCCAATTAAGTATGAAAATTCTACAAGTGTTGTTTTTTGTCTGCCTTTCTGTATCCCTCAATGCCCAAACTTGGACAGTGAAGGGTGTCGTGACTAATGGTTCATCGGGCGAAGCCCTAAGCGATGTCAATGTTTATGTGAATGGCACAACGCTGGGCACTAAAACTGATTCGACGGGGCAATTTAGGCTTACCAACATCAAGCTCCCCAAAGTAGAAATCATTGCCTCTATGGTGGGATTTGAGTCCGTTTCTCGCACGATTTCATTCAAAGAAGATAAGCTTGTGAGTATAGACATCGCCCTTCGTCCTGCTGATAAAAACTTGGATGAATTCACCGTAAAAGCCCAAAAAGATAAAACCTGGGAAAAGCTAATGAAACAGTTTGAGACTGAGTTTTTGGGCAACGAACCCTTTGCAAAACAGACACTTATCAAAAATCGCTGGGAAATCAACCCTTCCAAAATAGAAACAACGGGCGACTTATATGCGTCTGCCAACAAACCCATCGAAATTGAAAATAGAGCCTTGGGCTATCGGGTATTTTTTGAGTTGAAACGTTTTGAAGTAAAAGCTCAATCACTCTTTTTTAGTGGGTATTCACGCTTTGAAGAATTAGCTCCTACCAACGACAAAGAGGCCAAAAAGTGGCAAGAAAACAGGATGACCTCCTACCGTTCATCTGATTTATTCTTTTTTAAATCGCTCATAGACCATTCGCTCAAAGCAAATGGTTTTATGGTATATTCAGTCAATAAAAACTATGCTGGCAAAACAGTGCTTACGCAATTAGCCCCACAATTGGGCAGTCGCCTCTTTCCTTTTACCGACTCGTTAGCTGTTTCTAAAATGCCCAATTCTGAGCATTATGTACTGCATTTTCCTGCCGAACTCGAAATCCTAAACACCAATACCACACAAAATCAACAAACTTATCAAGATGCCCCTTACGCTATTTCGTGGCTGAGTGCCAGGCGTTTGAATGTGGAATGTACCAAAGACGGGCTGGTGCTGCAACCCGATTTGCTTGCTTGGGCAGGCGAAATAGCCAACAAACGCATGGCTCATTTACTACCCCTCAATTACACGCCACCCGTAGAAGTTAATAAAGCCCTCAATAAACAGCGGATTGATAGCTTGGCTACTACCAACCGACAACGCAACAAGGAGTCAGAAAAAACACCGATTGTTACGCTAAAAAGCACCATACAAGCAGATTCACTCATTGTGTCTATTGAAATAAAAAACCATAAAAACGAGCCATTTGCTGGCAAACTTAATGTTGTTGTTACCGAAACTACGCAGTCTGTCGAATTAGACACCCTTGACTATCAGACAACTAAGAAATTTGACAGCATGACACAAGAAAAAACACCATCAGCACAAGAGCACCCGCCCCTTGCCAAAATAAAAGGGTTCATCGGTGCCAAGCCCGATGTTACGGTATCGTCGCAGGAAATACGAGCCTCCAATGCAGTGGATATTTTAACCGTTTTGCAGGCTAAAATTCCCGGGGTTACGGTGGTGCAAACCATTGAAGATGGTATCAGTAGAAATGTGCTTTATTTACGAGCCAGTAATCAAAACAAACTCGGAACACAAGGCAATTTTCAACCCTTAGTGCTGGTCAATGGCGTGCCATTTGCTAACAACGTGCTTGAACTACAAGCCATCCCGCCAAATAGTGTACAGTCCATCGAAATCTACAAGCGTGCCAATCCAGTATTGGGTATTAGAAGTTACAACGGCGTGTTGAATATTGTTACGCAATCGAGCCAGCAAGCGGGAGCAACTTCCACAAAATTCTTTTTCAAAACCTTGAATTTATCAGAAGGCAAAACAGTAGCTCGTTTTGAAACACCCCAAAAATCCAAAAAATATGCTATTCTTGTTACAGGTATTACTACTGATAATCAGGAATTTACGGCGGAGAAGAATGTTTTTATTAGGTGATTGGCTTGGGATGTTATCTTGCTCCTACAATGGCTTGTGCCTATGCTTGTGGATTTTCCCCTTAGACTTACTATCCATATCATTCAAATTGAAACGTCTTTATATCCCTCTAAACAAAAGAAGCGGGTTAGTAGCCCGCTTCTTTTGTTTTATCGAAACTCATCATTCAAGATGGCCAACTTCTCATCTCCTGGGCATAAATCTGATTCTTGCAAGGAATTAAGCGGGCGAGACGACGTGTTCAAAATCTCATGCAAATTCTGACTTTCTGGGTCAATATAAATCAAACCTGTGAGGATTTCGCCTTTGTTTCGGGCCTCGTTTAGGCGTGTAAAAGCTGAGTCAAGGTCTTCGGGGTTCCAACCGTCGGCTAACTTATGGAGCTGTATCTGTGAGCCGTCGTGCATTTCTACAAACTTAGATGTGCCTTTTTCGTAACTCACCGTAATTTCTTCTTTTTCAGGCACATAGCCAATCTCTGACAGCACTTCGTTATGCTCTCTCATGTAGTCATACGACTTGGTTGAGCCTTGATTATTGTTAAAGGTAACACAGGGTGAAATTACATCTATCAAAGCAAAACCCGTATGCGACATGGCCGCTTTGATGAGTGGAACTAACTGCCGCTTATCTCCTGAAAAGCTACGCCCTACAAAGGTAGCACCCAGTTCTAAGGCCAAGCCTACCAAGTCAATGGCCTCAAAAGGGTTTTTGGCACCAGCTTTACTGATAGAGCCTTTGTCGGCAGTAGCAGAGTCTTGCCCTTTGGTAAGGCCATAGCAACCGTTGTTCATCACGATATACACCATGTTGAGGTTACGACGGATGGCATGAACAAACTGCCCCATCCCGATAGACGCCGTATCGCCATCACCCGAAATACCCATGTAAATCAGCTCCCGATTGGCAAGGTATGCACCCGTAGCCACCGAAGGCATACGCCCGTGTACGGAGTTGAACCCATGCGAGTTATTCAAGAAGTAATTAGGTGTTTTGGACGAACAGCCAATGCCTGATAGCTTGGCAAGTCGATGGGGCTGTAAGTTAATCTCAAAACAAGCTTGTACGATAGACGCACTAATAGAGTCGTGGCCACACCCAGCACATAGCGTTGAAATAACGCCCTCATAGTCCTTTTTGGCATACCCCAATGAATTGACAGGTAACTCTGGGTGTCGAAATTTTGGTTTTATGTAAGACATGATACAGTTGTATGTCGTAAGTGATTAAATCGTAAGCGGAGGTTGTACCGCTCGGCGAGTTAGATAATAGTTTAGAGGGGTTTACACCAAATCAACAGGCATTTTGCTCATAACGGCTTGTTTGATGGCATCGGCTGTGATGGGCATACCATCGTAATTAAGCACAGGAATGAGCTTTTTGGGGTACACCTCCAACTCATTGATAAGCAACGAACGGAACTGGGCATCACGGTTTTGCTCAATTACAAATACTTGCTCATGCGATTCGATGAACTCGCCAATGCTTTCTTCAAACGGAAACGCTCGTACCCGCAGGGCATCCAACACAATGCCGTCTTCTTTAAACAAATCTAATACTTCAAGGGCAGGGTATAATGTTGTTCCGAAGAAAATCATTCCTATGTTACTCTGGTTTTCGGACTGATAGTACTCAGGCTTGGGTACTAATGTTTTGGCTGTTTCCCACTTTGTAAGTAAACGCTCAACACTGCGGGCATAGGCTCCAGCATCTTCGGTGTAGCGAGCATATTCATCATGCGAAGAGCCACGAGTAAAAAACGCTCCCTTTGTAGGGTGTGTACCCGGAATAGTGCGGTAAGGAATACCATCCCCATCCACATCTTTATAACGGCCATAGTCCTTGGCATCTTCTAATTGCTGGGTAGTAAGCACTTTACCTCTATTGTAGCGGCGAGACTCGTCCCACTTGAGCGGTGGCGATAGGTGTTCGTTCATACCCAAATCCAAATCACTCATCACAATCACGGGTGTTTGAAGCTGTTCGGCCAAATCGAACGCCTCGCCCATAAAGTCGAAGCCTTCGCTTGGGGTACTCGGAAATAACAAGACGTGCTTGGTATCACCATGCGATGCATAAGCCGCTGCCAATATATCAGATTGCTGGGTACGTGTAGGCATCCCTGTGGATGGACCTCCTCGCTGTACATCTACTAACACGGCAGGTACTTCCGAAAAATACGCAAGCCCCAGAAACTCAGCCATTAACGACACGCCAGGGCCGCTGGTGGCCGTAAAAGCCCGTGCGCCATTCCAACATGCACCAATCACCATACCCATTGCCGCCAGTTCGTCTTCGGCTTGTACAATGGCTACGTTTTTTTGCCCAGTTACGGGGTCAATCCGCAAGCGATTAGCGTATTTCTCAAAGGCATTTACCAGTGATGTAGAAGGGGTAATAGGATACCAAGCTGCTACTGTGGCTCCTGCATAAACAGCACCGATACCACAAGCCGTGTTGCCATCTATCACGATGCTATCTCCCAATAAATCACGGCGTTCTACTCGCAAATCAAGTGGATAATCGTAATTTTCTTTGATGTATTTTACACCAAGTTCAAGCGCATGATAGTTGGGTTCAATCAGCTTTGGTTTTTTCTTGAATTCATCGGCAATGATCCCTTTCACTACATCAATCTCAATGTCAAGCAAAGTAGCCATTGCCCCTACATAGATAATGTTTTTGAATAATTGACGCTGACGGGGATCGGCGTATTCACGCATACAAATCTCCATCATGGGTATGCCTATGTAGGTTAGGTCGTCCCGCATGAATTCTTTGTGAAGGTGCTTGGTGCTGTCATAAACAAAATACCCGCCCGATTTGACCGATTCTACGTCTCGCTTCATGCTCTGTGGGTTCAGGCTCACGACCATATCTACACCTTCACGCCTGCCGAGGTAGCCTTTTTCGCTCACTCGCACTTCGTACCATGTTGGAAGCCCCTGAATGTTGGAAGGAAAAATGTTTTTCGCCGTCATGGGGATGCCCATTCTGAAAATAGACATGGCGAACATATTATTGGCGCTTGCCGAACCAGTACCGTTCACATTAGCAAAACGCACTACAAAGTCATTGATTAGTTGATTAGCCATTTTGATTTTAAAAATACCCTTTACACCGTTTCAAATACCTCACTTGCTTTGGTCACCTTATACATAAACTTCTGCATATCCCACGCCGACGTTGGGCATCGCTCGGCACAAAGTCCACAGTGCAAGCAAACGTCTTCGTCTTTTACCATCACTCGTCCCGTTTTTAAGGTATCCGACACATACAAATCTTGTGTCAAGTCTGTTGCAGGGGCTATTAAGCGATTGCGGAGGTCTTGTTCCTCACCGTTTTCGGTAAAGGTAATACACGAAGT
>JBGAVQ010000454.1:0-2160 GCA_044228045.1 Spirosomataceae bacterium | reverse complement strand
GCTGAAAAATCAGGCTGGTTCACTCAAAAACTCCCTGCTGGTCAGGCAAGAGGCGTAGCGATATGTCGTTCATTTTCAACAATATGCGCTCATGTCGTAACGGTATCCAAAGCCAAAAAAGGAGTAAAAATCGAAAAAGTTGTCTCAGTCATTGACTGTGGCATGACCGTAAACCCCGACAATGTAAAAGCCCAAACCGAAGGCAACATTGTGTATGGTCTTACAGCAGCCTTGAAAGACGGTATTACCTTTGTGAAAGGACAAGCCCAACAGAGTAATTTCAACAATTACCAAGTGCTTCGCCTCAATGAGATTCCAGTGATGGACATCCACATCATCGAAAGCACCGAAGCCCCCGGAGGTGTAGGCGAGCCAGGTTTGCCACCCATTGCCCCTGCCTTGACCAATGCAATTTTTGCACTTACAGGCAAACGGATTCGCAAATTGCCGTTTGAGTTGGGAAGTGTGTAGGGATTTAGTTGTGGTACATCAATTGGGTGTAGCACAACATTTTAATAGCAATTTGCAAATGAAGCCACAATACATCACTAACAAAAAAGGCAAAAAAACAGCCGTAATTCTTTCGATGAAAGATTACCAAAAGCTGCTGGATGAGGTTGATGAAGCTCACTGCGTAAAGTTATACGATGAAGCCAAACATGAAAATTTAACATTTCGCCCACTTGCAGACGTACTAAAACAACAAAATAAGTTATTATGAACATCCTTTTAGAAGTACCCGATCATAAAGTAGATTTTGTAATGGAATTATTAGAGAACCTCTCTTTTGTAAAAGTTAAGCCTGTCTCACCTGAAAAAGCTCGGCTAATTAGCGAAATAAAGGAAGCTGTTGAAAATATGAAGTTGGTAGATAATGGCAAACTAAAAGCACAACCCATAGCTGAACTACTAAATGAGTTTTGAAAGACATTAAAATAACTCACACTATGCAACGCCGTCATTTTCTTCGTAATTCTGCTCTTTCTGGCACTGCTTTGGTGCTGGGCTTGGGCTATTCAAGCAAGGCCAACGCCGCTCAGTTGGTCAATTTGAGCAAAGCTTCGGCCGCTGCCCCATCTTTTGAGGTAACGCCTTACGTCATCATCGAAAAAACGGGCAACATTACCCTCATCGTCACCCGACCCGACATGGGGCAAGGCACCTTTCAGTCCCTTTCGGCTATTTTGGCAGATGAACTGGAAGTACCCTTAGATAAAGTGACCATTACGTTCTCGAAGGGTGAAAAAAAGTTTGGCAATCAAACCTCTGGTGGTAGCGAATCGGTGCGAGGCTCGTACAACGACTTGCGTAAAACAGGTGCAGCCGCCCGACAGATGATGATTACGGCAGCGGCGCAGAAATGGGGTATTCTGCCCGAAGACTGCTATGCCGAAAAAGGCAAAATAATTGAAAAATCATCTGCTAAAAGTTTATCGTACAGCGAGTTAGTTGAAATAGCCAGCAAACTCGACGTTCCGAAAGAGCCTAAGCTCAAAGATCCCAAAAACTTCAATTATATTGGCAAACCATTGCCCCGCCCCGACGTGCCGTGGAAGGTAACAGGCAAGCCAATCTTCGGCCTGGATGCCCAAGTGCCAGGGATGTTGATTGCCTCGGTAGAGCACTGCCCGGTGTTTGGTGGTAAAGTCAAGAGCGTAAACGATGCCGCCGCCAAAGCCATCAAAGGCGTGAAAGCCGTAGTGAGAATTGACCGAAAATTAGAAAAATATGTAGTAGAAGGTGCTTCTGTTGCCGTAGTTGCTGATAATTATTGGGCGGCTTTACAAGGGCGAAAAGCCCTAAAAATTGAGTGGAATTTTGCTGGAAATGAATCGTTTAACACGGCAAAATATAACGAAAAAGTCAAAGCACTCACTTCAAAATCAGGGGATTTGGACAAACCGAAGGGTGATTTTGCGACGACTTTTGCTAATGCGCCGACTAAGTTAGAGGCAGAGTACGACACCAGTTTTGTATCGCACTCGCCCATGGAGCCACAAAATGCGCTGGTGTGGGTAAAAGGTGAACAAGTAGAGGCGTGGGTTCCTTCGCAAGGACCTGATTTAGTGCGAGATGCCATTTCACAACACTTGAATTTGAAGCCTGAAAATATCACTACGCACATCTGTTTTTCTGGTGGTGGCTTTGGGCGACGTTTGT
>JBGAVQ010000099.1:0-18028 GCA_044228045.1 Spirosomataceae bacterium | reverse complement strand
CAAGCAGTCGTTTTTCACGGTCACGCAGTTGTGCAGCTTCTTCGTAACGTTGGCTTTTTACGACCTGATTTTTCTCTTTCTTGATGTTTTCTACTTGCTCTTCAAGGCGAACAATGTCTTCGGGAACCGAAATATTGCTGATGTGTACTCTTGCGCCCACTTCGTCCATTACGTCAATGGCTTTGTCAGGCAAGAAACGATCTGAAATATACCGTTCCGACAACTTCACTGCTGTTTCTATCGCCTCTTTGGTGTAGTGAACATGGTGGTGGTCTTCGTATTTGTCTTTGATATTTGTCAAAATCTCAATCGTTTCGTCAATAGTGGTAGCATCTACCATCACTTGTTGGAACCGACGAGCCAAAGCTCCATCTTTTTCAATGTATTGGCGGTATTCGTCCAAAGTAGTTGCACCAATACATTGAATATCGCCACGTGCTAAGGCTGGCTTGAACATGTTGGAGGCATCGAGTGAACCTGATGCACCACCTGCTCCTACTATAGTATGAAGCTCATCAATGAACAAAATTACTTCGGGCGATTTCTCCAACTCATTCATCACAGCCTTCATGCGCTCCTCAAACTGACCACGGTATTTGGTACCGGCTACAAGTGAGGCCAAGTCGAGGGTAACAACTCGCTTGCCAAATAACACCCGTGAAACTTTTTTCTGCACAATACGGAGGGCGAGTCCTTCGGCAATGGCGGTTTTACCAACACCAGGCTCGCCAATCAGCACAGGGTTATTTTTCTTGCGGCGGCTTAGGATTTGCGCTACTCGCTCAATTTCTTTTTCACGGCCCACAATGGGGTCGAGTTTGCCTACTTCGGCAAGTTTAGTAAGGTCACGGCCAAAATTATCTAACACAGGCGTACGAGACTTTTCGGTGCTTTGCTTGGTTGACTCGCTTCGGGGCGAGTTGCCAAACATCCGGGCATCGTCGTCGTCGTTGTCAGTATCAGGCTTTTCAGCGACCACATTTGGGTTTGTTTGATACTCCAACATCTCTTTCACGATTTCGTAATTCACGTTAAATTTATGTAGAATTTGAGTGCCAAGATTGTCCTCATCTCGCAAAATAGCCAGTAGCACGTGTTCAGTACCGATGAGGGTTGTCTTGAAGATTTTTGCCTCTAAATACGTGATTTTGAGGACTTTTTCAGACTGGCGAGTCAACGGAATGTTCGCCAAATTCTTGATGTTGTAGGTAGCTGTGCCTTTGGTGGCTTGCTCAATGGTTACTTTGAGTTCGTCGAGGTTGATGCCCAGCTTTTTCAAAAGGGCTAAGGCAATGCCGTCGCCTTCTCGAATCATACCCAGCAGCAGGTGCTCTGTGCCGATGTAGTCGTGACCGAGCCGCAAAGCCTCTTCCCGACTCATTTGTATCACCTCTTTTACTCTGTTTGAAAATTTGGCTTCCATGTGTTACAGTCGTAAGTTGTAAGTCGTGAGTCAGCATTTCTGATTTCGAGCCACAACTGTATAGGTTTGGTCTATTTTATGACTTTCTAAACGTTAATTCTAAAGAGTTTGTTCAATATCTTTACTTATCTACCGAGGAAGAGGAGTTAGCCGAAGACTTTTCTAAAATCTTCTTCGCTTCTGTTCCCTGACAAAAGAGCAAATCTAAGATGCTCAGGTTAGGCTCAAATTCGTTGCCAAAGTTTTGTCTGTAGGGTACAGGTCTATAAATACCTCGCTCCAAAAACGACTTCTTGGGACTGATGACTGAGCGAAGGTCAATAATAGCCTGATTTTCAGACTTTTCAAATTTTTCTGTCCATTTAATTCTATTTTCTTCGATTCGGAGGAGTTTCAGACAATTTGTCAGTAGCTCCCAATTCAAATCAAACAAAAAGGCAGGTTTTTTCTGGAATGTTTTTTCAAATACATACGCAAAATATTCAAAAAAGGGTGCTTTGCCATAAGCAGAAAAAATAGCACCCCAGTGTCGGCGTACCCAGTCTTGGCGATATTCTATGCGTAAATCTCGTATCAATACCTTGCTTCGGCTATCTTGTACTGGCACAGTGAGCAAGTCTATTTTATTAGTGGTTTGAATATAACAACGGTTTCGGTACGTTTGCTTCTGAAAATGCTCGTGTGTTTCTATGTAAACGACTTCGTGTTGGAGCAATGCCACAAAAAATTCGAGGCACGGCAAGTATTGCAATTCAATAATAACAGGGAGCTTAGGGCGTTGTGTTTGATTCTCCATTGGTAAATAAAATAAAAATTCAATCGGTGTCAAATTTTTTTCAAACTTTTGTGCTTTCAAAAGTTTGAATACGTTTTATTTTGAATAATATTTAGGTGTGATGGTATTTTTTCGAGTTTTATCAAGGTTGCCTTTTGGGGTTTTGTATGTTTTGGCAGATGTAATTTTTGTGCTAACTTATTACATAGTAGGCTATCGACGTAAGGTGGTGTTTGATAATTTGCGAAAAGCTTTTCCTGAAAAAAGCGAAACCGAAATCCGCCACATTGCCAAAGGTTTTTATCATAACCTGACTGACGTGATGGTAGAAACCCTCAAAGGATTGACCATCAGTGCCGATGAAGTGCGCCAACGCATCAAGATTACCAACAGCGAAGTGATAACCAAATGGTTGGTTCATGAAAAAAAAGTAGTGCTACTAACAGCCGGACATTTGTGCAATTGGGAATGGGTGTTGTTTTTGCCAGCTTTGTCGCCGCATTTTGCTTTGGATGGTGTTTTTAAGCCACTAAGTAATGCGTTTTTTGGGCAGTTTTTAAACAGAGTGCGTACTCGTTTTGGGGCTCGGATGATACCGATGTCGCAATCGCTACGGGAGTTAATGAAAGACAAAACGCCTCGGATTTTCGGCTTGGGTTCTGACCAAAACCCCGATAATCCAACCAATGCCTACTGGACTACGTTTTTTGGACAAGATACGCCGTTTATGAATGGTAATGAAAAACTGGCACAACGCTTTGGCTATCCGCTTATTTACTTAGAGATACTACGCCTCAAGCAAGGGTATTATGAGTTTATTTTCAGTGAGTTAGCCGTGCCACCTTATGAGACTATTGTGCCAAATCAACTGACACAAACCTATGTGAACACCTTAGAAAATACGATTCGGAAACAACCTCAAAATTGGCTATGGTCGCATCGGCGATGGAAGCATAAGAGGGAGGTGTGAGCTTTTTAGTAGTAAGTGATTATCGGTTATTTGATTGCAAAGCACTTACATTCGGGATACTATCAACAAATTTTGACCAAGTAATTGATTCATTAAGCCGTAAGTTACTAAGTCATAACCCTGTAACACTACAAATACCTGTCTAAATCGCCGAGCCCCTGACGCACAACGTCAAAATCATCGTCGGTTGCATTGACAACCGTAGAGGCTTGATTGCCTCCGTAGCCGCCATCAATCACTAAATCAACCAGGTGTCTGTACTTCTCAAAAATCAATTCAGGGTCGGTGGGGTATTCCAAAATCTCGTCATCGTCTTTTATTGAAGTAGTAATAATGGGATTGCCAAGTTCTTTTACGATTTGGCGTGGTATCTCGTGATCAGGAATACGAATCCCGACCGTTTTTTTGTTGGTATGTAGAATTTTGGGGACTTTGTTGCTTGCGTCAAGTATAAATGTGAAAGCACCGGGCAATGATTTTTTCATCAACTTAAAAGCAGCATTGCCTACCTTGGCATAGTCGGCAATGTGGCTGAGGTCATAACAGATAAACGAAAAATCGTTTTTGTGTGGTTTGATGCCCTTAATTTGGGCGATTCGCTCCACCGCACGGGTGTTGTGGATGTCGCAGCCCATGGCATAAACGGTATCCGTCGGATAAATCACAATCCCCCCGTTTCGCAAGCATGTTACCACTTGCGAAATTTTACGAACTTCTGGGTTCTTGGGGTGTATTTGTAAAAAATCTGCGGGCATTTATAAAATAATCAGTGAGAATCTGTAAAGGTCAAGTTTTCGTGTGTAAAGGTCAAGGTGTTACTCAAAAGAATTATTTTATTTTTGGCTTATCCATTTTTGAGTGCGGTTATAAATGGAATGCACAGGCCGGATTGGTATTCGCCACTGGCAGGCGGCAAGTACCATTTTTGTGACCCAGCCAATAGAATCTACTTTACTTAATAATGTTCCGAAATCATTTGCTAACTCAAATTGGTGTAAAAGCCAGCACTGCCGAATAAAATATCGGATGCGTATGGCTAAGGCATGGTTTTCGGCTTGGTTGCGGTTCAGTTTGAATGCTTTTTGACAAATAGTAAATGAAGAAGCAAGGTGAATCTTCGGTTTTTGTCCCCATGAATTTTTCAAAACTCGCCGTAGCGTGGTTACTTCGTCAAGATAAGCGAAAGTATGGTCACGTGCCATCCGAATCCAACAGTCAAAATCTTCATAGCTTAGTGTTTCATCATAGCCACCGAGTTGGTCTAAGATAGCCTTACGAAACATAGTAGTAGGCGGACAAATAAAATCGTCCCAGAGCAAACGTTCATAGACTTCGCCCGTTGGAACTTGGCGAATGGCTTTCCCATGATGATTGGTAGCAAAATACTTTCCTATTTCGATGCCTTTTTCATTGATTAAGCTGGCGTTGGAATATACTAAGGCACAGGACTCACCTTGTTGCTCAAACACCGCTACTTGCTTTTCGATGCGGTCGTTGAGTAGCACATCATCGGCAGCTAAATCAATCACATACTTTCCTTTGGCAAGCGCTAATGCCTTATTAAAAGTTTGGCAGTTGCCTTGGTTATTATTGTTGAGAATCAACTGAATGTGAGGTTGGTCTTGGGCGAAACGTTCAATCACTACACGACTGCCATCAGTGCTGGCATCGTCGGCAATAATAAGCTCTACCGCCTCGTAAGTTTGGCCCAGCACCGACTGCAAGGCTTGTTGCACATAAGCCGCTTGATTGTAGCAAAGGCAGATTACCGAAACAAGTGGATGATTGGTGGTAGAGGCATCAGACATTACTTCAAAACAATACGATTGGTAAGGTGTTATTTCAACAATATTTATGGATTATTGACGTTTTTAGTAGTGAATCGTAATAAATTCAAAATTTATTTGCGCCTGTGTGCAACTTTTTGGTATTTGGCACGGTTTTAGTAGTACAATAAGAATCGAAGAAACGATATTCTTCATTGATTTTTATGGGTTAGGGTTATTCAAAATGCCATGCTCTATTGGGGTGTGGCATTTTTACGTTTGGGCAGCCTGCCTTCGTTGCGAGCGTGGTCAAGACTGGCGTTGATTTCAAATCCCAAAATCAGGACTAAGGCGATTAGATACATCCAAATCATTAAGGCAATAAAGGCACCAATAGATCCGTACAGACGGTTATATGCAGCAAAATTGGAGATGTAAAATGAAAATAAGTTGGTAATCAGGATGATTAAGATAGACGCTGTAATGGAGCCAATGCTAAAAAAACGCCATTTTTTATGAATGGCAGGTGCCCACCGATAAATAACTGAAACCGCTACAAACGACACCATAAATACCGTAACGAAGCGTGTAATTTGAATGCCATAATAAACCCAGTTGGCATTAAGTATTTGTACGTCAAGTAAAATGTCAAGCATGATTCGCCCTACTATAAGTACTAAAATAGCAACTAATAACACAAAAGCCAACAAGAAAGTGAGCATAGTTGCTATTAAGCGAGCTCTTAAAAAGCTCCGTTTTTCTTTGGTTTGGTAGGTCATGTTAAAGGTTCCCATCAGTGCCATCATGCCGCTGGTAGCGGCATACAGCGACAGCAAAAAACCAAGCGACAAAATATCGCCACGAGGTTTACTTACGATTTCTTCGATGGTGGCTTTGGCTTCGCCATAAATGCCAGAAGGGATGATTTCTTCTAAAAAATTTAACAGCTGCTTGTCAAAATTGGGATAGGGGACATACGGAATAAGCGTGAATAGAAAGATAATGGCTGGAAAAACTGCCAAAATAAAACTATATGCCACTGCCGAAGCCCGTTGGTCTATATCAAAGTGGATGAGTTTGTTAATCAGTATCTTTTGAACTTCGTAGAATGCCAAAACGGTTTCCCACAAATTGATTTTTTGTAGAAATGCCTTCATGCGAAGGGCTATTTTGTTATGACGAATGCGTTGAAGCACAAGCTATAGAATTTTGGATTTATGATTGTGGATTTCGGATTGAATTAATTTTTTGATAAGCAGATGCTTACTTTGAAATGATGTAGGTGATTATTTATTAAAAAAAACTATAATATGTTTACGCATCGTCTGTACCAAAGGGTCTAACCTCGATATTGCTTACTGGGCAGCACTCCGCTTCTTATTTCCAATCTCCCACTTCTTTTAACCGCTCTATCATTTCTTTTGGGGCAGTGGTAATCCTATTATTGGCCATTCTGACAAACACCAAGGTTGTTTCGCCTGTATTGAGTAGCGTACCGTCTTGATTGAGTACCTCGAAGGTAAAAACCATTCGGGCGGCTGGCAAGGCCATCACATGGGTGCGTATGGTCAGAAGGTCGTCGTATTTGGCGGGTTGAATAAACCGACATTTTAGGTCGTACACAGGCATCATTACACCCGACTCTTCTAATGCTTTGTATGTCATGCCAATGGCTCGCAGTGCCTCTACTCGACCAATTTCATACAAACGAGCATAGTGACCATAATATACATAGCCCATTTGGTCAGTATCGGCGTATCGAACTCGATAGGGGGTGTTGTGAGTGAACATTATTTCTTTATATTCAACCTATCTAATGCGTCTTGATAAAGCTTGGCATTGGCAAGGTGTTGCTCGTAATCAACTGCAAAAATATGATAACCATTAAACTCTGGGCTTGCACACATATAGGTGTAATTGTGTTTTTCGTAGTTGAGTACGGCATCCAATGAAGTCAAGTCTGCTAACCGAATAGGGCCAGGAGGTAGCCCTGTATTGCGATAAGTATTATATGGCGAATTAACTTGCAACTGACTAAATAAGATGCGCTTGATGCCAAAATCTTTGAGGGCAAACTTGATTGTAGGGTCAGCTTGCAGGGGCATTTGGGTATTCAGGCGGTTCAAATACAGCCCTGCTACACGTGGTTTTTCGTCGTTCTTTTTGGTTTCTTCTTCTACAATAGAAGCCAATACCGATACCTGTACAGGCGTGAGACCAATAGCTGTTGCTTTTTGTTTTCGCTCAGCTGTCCAAAACTTATCGTATTCAGACTTCATCCGCCCAAATAGTTTTTGGGGGGTGGTGTTCCAAAAAACTTCGTAGGTATTTGGCAAGAACATACACATAAAAGTTTCTTCTTCAAAGCCATAAAACCTTGCTACTGAGTCGCTATTGATTAGCTTGTAGAAAGCAGTTGAGTCAAATTCAAAACGGTTTCCAATTTTCTTGACTAAATCTTCTTTTAACCGCACATTGTTAAAGGTTAGCTTTACGGGAGTTTGATTACCACTACGGAGCATGGTGATGGCATCGTAGTTGTTCATGTCTGGTTTAATTTGATACCGCCCTGATCTGATTCGTTCAGGGTATTTCAAGATTTTAGACAGAAACTTGAATGACAACTCATCATTGACTACGTTATGTTTTTTGAGTGTATCCCATACTGATTCAAACGTAGCTCCTTTTGACGGAATCAATAAGTAAAAACTCTCTTTTTTGTCGACTTGGAGGTTGGCAGTGCGGGCTACTTGCCAGAAATAATACGAAAAACTCGCTACCAGTAGCGAAAAAACAATAATACCTATTTTGACAAAACGATTTTGCATTTTTTTTAGAAATTAACATTTCAATGGCTTACTAACAAGTACTATAATTTAATTCCAAATCGCTCACCCAGTTCTTCTAAGCTCTTGATGACGGGGTCTAATACAGGGATTCCTTCCTTTCGGCGTATCACCTCCATGTCACGTTCGGGGTCGCCCGGGATAAGCACTTTTTGGCCTTCTACGGCTTCGGCATTTCTGAAACGATTGATCCAAATATCCATATTTTTTTTAAAATCATCTGCTGGACGAAAGGCATCTATCCGCATAGCTCCCAAAAAGTGACCCGTTCCAACGCCCACTGGCTCGCTTACACCCATGAAACCCGCCGTTGCAAATGGAGGAACCCAAGGACCATAATTAGCACCTGAAAGCACCCCTGAGAGAATATCTACAATAGCACCCAGTCCATAACCTTTGTGACTACCATGCTCACGGTCAGTGCCTAACGGAAGCAAGGCTCCTCCATTTTTGATGGCATTTGAGTCAGTGTCAGGAGCTCCGTTTTTGTCTTGTACCCATCCTAATGGTGCGGGTAAGCCCTTCCGTTGAAGGATTTCTAATTTGCCATAAGCTACTGCGGTTGAGGCAAAATCAGCCAAGAATGGCGGCTGGGTGGCAGCAGGTATTGCCACAGCAATAGGGTTAGTACCCAACAGTTTTTCTTTCGAGAAGGTGGGTGTTACTAATGGAGCAGCATGGGTCATGGCCCAGCCAATCATGTCATGCTCTACCGCAAGCATGGAGTGATACCCAGCAATGCCAAAATGATTAGAGTTTTGCACAGCTACCCATCCAGAACCAGCTACTTTTGCTTTTTCGATGGCAATTTGCATGGCTTTGGGGGCTACTACCAAACCAAGGCCCCTGTCGCCATCAAGGGTGGCGGTGCTGGGACTTTCGTGGATGATTTTGACCTTGGGTTTTGGGTTAAGCCGTCCGTTGTCATAAAGCCGTACATAGCCAGGCAAGCGGGCTACGCCATGGGAGTCAATGCCTCGTAAGTCGGCAGAAACCAGTACATTAGCGGCGAGGGCCGCTTCGTCAGGAGGGCATCCGATGGCTTCAAAAAGTTGAACAACAAATACGGTGAGGGCTTCGTGATTTACCATTTAATGATATTTTGAAGCAACAAAGGTACAAAATTGTACGAAGTGCGTAAGATTCTATCGAGGATTGCCGTATAATTGGCATTATTTTTTCTTTGGTGTTTTACTAAAAAACCGAACGGAAATCAGAATATTGCGTTTTATGAATAGATTGTTGCGCACAAGCCTAACGTTTGTGTTACCATTATGAACCTCAACCGCCTTACTTCTCGTATTTTTGGCTTTTTCTTACGGGGCTTGCTCTTGTTAGCACCGCTGTTTGTTACTATTTATATTGTTTACGGGCTTTTCAACTGGGTTGATAGCAAATTCTATTTCTATTTTCCGGGTGGAGGGCTACTCACCGTGCTTGGGGTCATTATTCTGATTGGGTGGATTGGCTCTACGTTTATAGCTGTACCTGCCATGCGAGTACTCGAAGAGGGACTTAGCCACTTGCCTTTGGTTCGAATTATTTATTTTTCGGTCAAAGACTTGGTATCTGCCTTTGTGGGTAATCAGAAGAAATTTAATCAAGCTGTACTGGTCAAATTAGACAAAAATACCGATGTTTGGCGAATGGGATTTATTACGCAGACAGACCTAAGTGACCTTAATATCAAGCATTTAATAGCTGTTTACTTGCCACAATCTTATGCTTTTGCTGGCGATTTGTTTTTTGTTCCTGCCGAAAACGTCATCTTGCTCAATATGCCAACTGCCGAAGCCATGAAGTTCATTGTGTCGGGCGGTGTATCCCGAACAGTAGATCATGCGTAGCTATTGTTTTATGTCTTGCAAATCAATCAGATTCCGACAAAAACTATATTCATAAGGTTGGTTGGAGCAAATAATGACCATGCGATTGGCAGTGTGAGCTTCAATTTGTGACAAATACCAGTCTATTCCCCTAACATCTAAATTAGCCGTAGGCTCGTCGAGCATGAGTATAGGCACATCTGACCAAAAAGCCAATCCTAATTTGAGCCGTTGCTTCATTCCTGACGAAAAATTACGAACCAATTTGTGACCAGCGTCTGCCAGCCCAATTTGCTCGGCCAATTCGGTAGGAGTGAGGTTGTTTTTGAATGCTTTGAAGCGTTGATGAAACGCAATACTTTCGAGTAGGCTAAACTCTTCGATGAGTTCGAGATATGGAGCTGCTATGGCCAATGATCGAAAGAAATTGTTTTCGTCAATAGGTGCTTGGTCGTTTTGATAACGAATAACACCGTGCGAAGCTGGAATAGCTCCTGCTAATACTTGTAAGAGTGTTGATTTGCCACTGCCATTGGGGCCAACCAAAGTATAGCTGTTGTGTGCTTGAAATGTATAGGTAAATCGCCGAAAAATCCAGTCTCGGTTAAATTTTTTGCCTAAGTCTTGCACTTCAATACGCATATATCTAATGCTGAATTATGAACACTATTGGAGTATATTGTGATAGATAACATATTGATAGACATTGACTTCTCTTGTCTCAATTCTTAGGCTCTCTTGTCTCATGACTCCACTCCGCCAGCTCCGGGAGCTTTCATAATGCCTCGTTCCGAAGTCCTAATAAAATTCACAATTTCGTCCAACTCAGGTGAGGTAGGCAGCTCAATCTCAATGAGGTTGAGGGAATCGGTGTTATTAAGTCCTTTAAGGAAAACATACCGATAAATATTCTGAATTTCAGCAATTTGCTCGTTAGTAAAGTTGCGGCGACGAAGCCCTACGGAGTTGACACCTGCATACGAAAGCGGTTCACGAGCAGCTTTTACAAATGGTGGTACGTCTTTACGCACCTGCGAGCAACCACCTATGTAAGCGTGTTTCCCAATTTTGACAAATTGTTGCACAGCGGTCATACCACCAATGTTGGCATAGTCGCCTACATAAATATGCCCTGCCAATTGCACACTATTGGCCAAAATAACATAGTTGCCTATTATACAGTCGTGGGCGATGTGTGCATAGGCCATTACTAAGCAGTGGCTGCCAATTTCGGTTCTGTGTTTATCAATGGTACCCCTATTGATGGTTACACACTCTCGAATGGTGGTGTAATCACCAATAATAGTGACGGTATCTTCACCTCTGAATTTGAGGTCTTGTGGTACGGCAGAGATGACAGCTCCCGGAAAAATCCGACAATTTTTGCCAATACGAGCACCTTCAAAAATCGTCACGTTAGAGCCAATCCAACTGCCCTCGCCAATTTCGACATTTTTATGAATTACTGTAAAGGGCTCAATCACCACATTTTGAGCGATTTTTGCTTCGGGGTGTACGTAGGCTAAGGGTTGAATCATTGCTTTTTAGTGAATAATCAGTAGCGGAAAATTGAACATAAGTAGCAGATTTTTGATAGTGCAAACAAGCAATCGAATGGCAATAAAACACCACTATCTTGTCTGTTTGGGGTATCTACTATTTGCTATATGCTATTAGCCTGATTGGCTACTTGACGGTTTTTCTTTACTAAACTTGCCGTCATATCGGCCTCACATACCAGCTGTCCATTTACATAAGCAGTACCATGCATTTTGGCGATGCCTCTTTTGAAGGGAGCTAACAGTTCACATTTAAAAATAACGGTGTCGCCGGGTACTACATTTTTGCGGAAGCGACAATTTTCGATGGCTGCTAAAAATGGCCAATAGTCGGTTGGTTCATCTACAAGGCTCAATACCAAAATACCGCCTGTTTGGGCCATTGCTTCTACTTGCATCACACCTGGCATCACGGGGTTGTCAGGGAAGTGGCCCATAAAATACGGCTCGTTCATGGTTACATTTTTGATGCCAATCACACTCATTTTGTCAATATAGGTGATTTTGTCAATCATCTGAAACGGGTAGCGATGGGGCAAAAGTGCCGAAATTTGCTTAATATCGTAAATAGGCGGCAGCTTGGGGTCGTAGGTAGGGGTATTATTCTTGGCAGATTCGAGCATTTGTTTTTTGATTCGTTTGGCAAATGCTACGTTGGCAGCATGACCGGGCCTGGCGGCCAAAATTTGAGCTTTGAGCGGACGACCTACCAGTGCTAAGTCACCCATTACGTCGAGTAGCTTATGACGTGCGGCCTCGTTAATAAAATGAAGATTCAGATTATTGAGAATGCCCTTGTCTTTCTGTACTTGTACTCGAGGTTTATGAAACAACTCGGCCAAGTGGTTGAGTTCTTCGTCGGTTACGTCTTCTCTGTCCACAATCACAATGGCGTTTGACAGGTCACCACCTTTTACTAAATTGGCTTTAAAGAGGGTTTCTAATTCAGACAAAAAGCAAAAAGTACGGCATTTGGCAATTTCTTGATGAAACGCTTCGATGTCGTTGAGGGTAGCGTGTTGGCTGCTGAGTACTTTGGTGTTGTAGTCAACCATCACCGTGAGGCGATAATCATTGAGTGGGAGGGCCGCAATCTCAATGTTTTTATCTTTGTCTCTATATAAAATGTCGCCCTGCACTTCGTAGTAATTACGAGAAGCGTTTTGTTCTTTGATTCCCGCACTGAGTAATGCTTCTACAAACTGAATGGCACTACCGTCCATAATAGGAGGTTCGGGGCCGTCCAACTGAATCAATATGTTGTCAAGTTGTAAACCAACTAAGGCTGCCAACACGTGTTCAGTAGTATAAACCCTGGCTCCATTTTGTTCGAGGGTTGTTCCCCGTGAGGTATCCACCACATTGTCCACATCGGCATCAATGATGGGTTCGCCGGGGAGGTCAATTCGCTGAAATTTATAACCGTGATTCGGGTCAGCAGGTACAAAGGTCATGGTGGCAGTTACGCCTGTGTGTAAGCCTACGCCTGTGAGCGAAACCGATTCTTGAATGGTTTGTTGTCTGATATTCATTGTCACTATTGGGTGCTTGTAGCCAGAAGGCTTTTATTTGGGGGTTAAGTGCTACATGAAACGGATGCAAGCCAGCAATTATTCTATAGGCAAATTCAGTGTTTTGATGATGGATTCTAATTCTTGGATTCGTTGCAAGAGTTGTGGTAAGCGCCGTACTGCTGCCTGAATCCGAAGGTTTTCGGTGTTTTCAACGGCTGTATATCCACCCATCACCATATTTTCTTTTTTGAATGTTTTGGAAATACCAGACTTGGCAGTAATTTTAGTTCTGTTGGGTACTTGTACATGGCCAACAATGCCTACTTGCCCTGCAATCATACAATTTTCACCTATTTTGGTTGATCCCGAGATACCTGTTTGGGCTGCTATCACTGTGTTTTTACCTATTTCAACATTGTGGGCTATTTGAATCAGGTTGTCGAGCTTGACACCTTGCCTAATAATGGTTGAACCCATGGTGGCGCAGTCAACGGTGGTATTGGCTCCTACACTCACGTGGTCTTCTAACACTACGTTGCCTAATTGTGGAATCGCCTTGTAAGTTCCATCGGCTTGCGGTGCAAATCCAAAGCCATCAGAGCCAATAATAGCATTGGCTTTGAGCGTACAAAACTTACCAATAATACAGTTGTCATATACTTTTGCCCCACTATGAATCACGGTATTATCACCTACTACTACATTGTCGCCGAGGTAAGCATGAGGGTAAATTTTTACGTTATGTCCAATCTTACAGTTTTTGCCAACATACGAAAAAGCTCCTCGGTAGGTACTTTCCCCAAAAACGGTTCCATGACCAGCATAGCAAGGGTCTTCGGTACCTATTTTGTTAAAAATGAGCATACGCTGGTATTCTTCAAGCAAGGTTGTAAAAGCTGAATAAGCATTTTCTACAAAAACCAAGGTAGCAGCGCAAGCCTGTTTGGGCTCAAAGGTACGGTCAACAATAACAGCAGATGCAGCCGTGTTGTAAAGAAAATGTTCGTATTTAAGATTGGCTAAGAATGAAATGCACCCCTCGGAAGCCTCTTCAATTTTGGCTAATTGATGGATGATAAGGGAATCATCTCCTTTCACTTCGCCACCGAGCAATTGGGCGATTTGCTTGACGGTAAACTCCATGCTATACGTTTAATTGGTGATGCTTGCTGTGTGGAGTAAAGTATTTTGTACTAAAAAATAATAAAAATTTCACTGCAAAGATATGTTTTTTGCCCAACAAACGTAGTATTTTTTGACAATCTTGCTTAATGCTTTGATGGTAGGCAAGTCAGAAGCCTCGGCAATATCTTTAATTTGTCCTGTTTTTGTAAGAATATTTATTTTTTGTTTGCTGGCAATATAAGCTGAATTGGTGGTTTTTCCTTCTACAAGTAAATAACCCAACTCATGCCGACTTACATGGTCGGTTTCTATCAATTTTTCTTTTAAGTCATCAACCAAGCCTTTTTCGATGCGATTACTCGAAAAAATAATTTTATATAATTTACGCTCTAATAGTAACCTACTGAGGTTTGAGAGAATTTTGTCGGGGTGCTGCGCCCATATTTTTACACAAGCCCAAATGTCGTAATCGTCCAACTGTGTGAAGGCTTGCACGTATTTTTTTTGTTTGCGAAAATCATCAAAACTCACTTGTCCTGCCAAAAACAGGTGGAGGGCGGGGGTTGTAAATAGCGTGATTTCTTCTTGCATGAGTTCTTTGGCTCGGCGCATAATCTGAATGAGCATGGTTTCGGCACAAATAGAGGTTTTGTGCAGATACACTTGCCAATACATGAGCCGGCGAGCGGTCAAAAAATTCTCGATGCTATAAATGCCTTTTTCTTCAACCACCAGCTGGTTGTGCTGCACATTGAGCATCTTGATGATGCGGTCGGCACCAATGCTGCCTTCGGCCACGCCTGTAAAAAAACTATCACGAGTTAGGTAGTCTAAGCGATCAATATCTAACTGGCTCGAAATCAATTGGTGAAAGAAGCCTCGTTCATATTGGTTAGCAAACATTTTAATGGCCAAGGTGAGAGCTCCGCCCATTTGCCTATTCAACTCCTGCATGAGGAGCAGGGAGATTTTTTCGTGCGGAACTTGGTCTAAAATGGTGTTTTCGAGCACGTGCGAAAACGGCCCATGCCCAATGTCGTGTAGTAGAATAGCGATGCGTGCGGCCTCCAACTCTTCGTCCGAAATATCGTGTCCCTTGCTCCGCAGGTTCTGAATAGCCTGCCCCATTAAGTGCATAGCCCCCAGCGCATGATGAAAACGGGTGTGCAACGCACCTGGATACACCAACTCGGCCATTCCCAGCTGCTTGATGCGCCGCAATCGCTGAAAAAACGGATGCTCGATCAAGTCAAAGATGCGCTCGCTGGGGATGGTGATGAAGCCATAAACAGGGTCGTTTAGGATTTTTTTCTTATTCATATACTTCTGAACTTGCTGGTATAAGTAGAAGTTAGTTTTTAGTAATCTAAAGGGTTACTTATCTATTCAGTTTTTCATTAGGGCAGGGTTTGTAAACCCTGTCCTAATGAAAATATCATTAACCAGTGTTTATTGAACTACTTAACGGGCATAAAGTTAGGCTAAAAAACAAAACCCGCAAGGTGAATAGCACCTAACGGGTTTTGTTTTTTGTTTGAACTAAGCCATGCCGAGCTACTCAAATTAGCCGTCAATCTTGTCTTTTCGCTTTGTTTTGAAGTCGCTTTTGCGTTGTTCTTGCAGCTGTTGGTGTTGGGTCAACTGCTCTGGAGTCAGAATACTTTTCAACTTGGCTTCGTACTCGTCCATAAAGCCTTTCCTGTTCCGCCCGATTCCTTTTTTGTCACCAGTTTGTAATTGGCTTTTCCATTCTTCTTGTTTTTTGACACGCTCTAAGTTGAGGGGCGAGAGCTGAGCCACTTGATTGTCGTTGAGCTTCAAGTCAGCTTTCATGCGTTCGGTCATTTTGGTGGCACGCTCTTCGGGAGTGCCAAGCTCTCTTTTGCCTTGTGCAAAAATAGGGCTAAACGATGCTACAAATAGGACAAGGGCAAAAAATGTCTTTTTCATGGTTGATTATTTATTGGTTTGTTTTCAGTGGTTTAGACGAGGGATTTGCAGAAAAGTTTAAAGCAAATACTATTAAAATTTGTTAAATCTAATGCCTCCTGCTATTTTTGCATCGAACTGTTGATAAAACAGCGGGCCTATAGCTCATTCGGTTAGAGCAACTGACTCATCAAGTAAAGCTCTTTGAAATTTTATGAATAGTTTTACAAAATGTATTTTCTAAATGGAATGTATTGTTTGTAAAACTAAGTTAGTGGGACAGAAGAAGATGTATTGTAGTAATGCTTGTAAACAAAAGCATCATTATGATAGAATCAAACTTCAAACAAATACCTATCATTCTCAAACAATTAGGTCTTTACGGCGTAAAGTAAATCTAATCGAACTAAGAGGAGGTGCTTGTGAAAAATGTGGATATTTTAAAAACTTGGCGGCGTTAGAGTTTCATCACAAAGACCCAACACAAAAAGAATCTAAGTTAGATGCACGAGTGTTATCTAATAGAACTTGGGCGTTTATTCTTAAAGAATTTGAGAAGTGTGAGTTATTGTGTTCTAATTGTCACAAAGAAGTCCATAACCCAGAGTTAACAATTCATAATATTCAAAGCCTTTTGCATGGTGCATCTATTGAGGAATCAATAGAATGAAAGGGGTTAATTCAGGGAAACCTTAACGGGTAATGCCGATGGCAATCCTGAGCCAAGTCAAGTGAATGGTAAGGAAGCGGTTCGCCGCTGCGACGGTTCGCCGCTGCAAGTAACTTGAAAGGTGCAGAGACTAAGAAGTGAGGATACCAACCAATACGCTTCTACTAACGCCCCTCACCCAAACCTCATTTTTTTGAGACGGGTGGTGAGATAGTCCAACTATCCCGTTAAAGCGGGAGAAAGTGAATCAGTAGGTGCTTGGTTCGATTCCAAGTGGGCCCACAAAAAACGCTTAGATTGAGTTCTAAGCGTTTTTTTGTTGTATTGGGTATTTACCTCTTCTACTAACGCCCCTCACCCAAACCTCATTTTTTTGAGACGGGTGGTGAGATAGTCCAACTATCCCGTTAAAGCAGGAGAAAGCCCTCAAATGCAGCAAGTTGCTCTTTTTGAGGGCTTTTCTGTGGACTTCATCCTTCCCTATTGTATGTTGATAGACGAATGTCTATTTTTGTTTTTTTGAACTAAGTATGCCTTCTACCGCTCACCTCTATTAGGTTTCCATGAACAAACAAGATTCGTTTTATTCAGTCCTTGAATCAGCTTTGGCTGATTATCAGCTGACCGAATACACCATTGGGAGAGCGTCATCTAACGATATCCAACTTGATCAGGAGAAAATTAGTAAAAAACATGCTAAACTTCTGAGATGTTCAACCAATACTTTTTTACTCGAAGACCTTGATAGCAAAAACGGCACATACATCAATGGGCTAAGAATTTCAAGAAAATTGGTGGACATCAATGAAACGGTTCAATTAGCAAACAATAGTTATTTACTTAAAGACCTGATTTTAACTTTCCTTAATTCAAAAAGTAACTCTCAAAAGCCTGTTTTAAAAGACCCGTTGGATTTTGTGACTGAATTTGAAGCGCTAAAACAGGTTTATGAACAATATCCTCAACTAAGAAAAGATTGCAGGAATCGAGAAAAACTGATTCGAACAGGCAGTATTATTTTTTCTTCGGTTATTGGCGTAAGTGCTGTTTTGACAGCTGGTGGTACTCTTCCTGTTATTTCTTTACTTTCTGGGGCAGGGCTGGGTATGTTAATTCCAGCTTTGAGTTCAACGTTTCTTTCCACAGAAGAAAAATTAGAACTAATAGACAAGGAATATAGAGATAGGTACAGATGCCCTAATCCTGATTGTCGAGACCCTTTTGGGAATCGTGAATGGGAATGGCTTGCCAAACAAAAGAAATGCCCTAAGTGTAAGGCTATTTGGATGAAATAATTTTCAAGAATAGACTTACCTTTTATTGCAGTGTTTGATAAAGAAGAAAATCAACACAAAAATCCTTTAAACGCCTTTACTATCATGGCTACTACTAATCCTACAACTGATGCTTTTGGAGTAACTAACCCTGAAAATGCTCAAACTAAACCTTCGTTTGGTCTCTCAAAAAGACGAATTACCGAAATTACAATTGCCTCTGTTTTGCTGGGTGGTTCAGCATTAGTTTGGGGGATGAATAAGAATGGAGGGAAAAATATAGGTTCTTCGACTGATAGTACTAATGTAACACCAGTAGATACATTAATGACTGACCCAGTTGCAGTAAAT
>JBGAVQ010000098.1:0-18048 GCA_044228045.1 Spirosomataceae bacterium | reverse complement strand
CGATACCCGTGCTACCGATGCCTACAATATGGCGCTGTCGCAACGGAGGGCAGCGGCGGCAGTTAAGTACCTGGTTTCTAAAGGAATTGATGCTAAGCGCATGGTAGCTCGTGGTTATGGCGAGCGTCAGTTGATTATTCAGGATGCTAAGACAGAAGAAGAACATCAGACCAATCGCCGAACTGAGTTTAAAGTACTGGAAATCAATGAGTAAATTTATGATTTCGAGTTTTAAATAAGATTTATTAAAATCCCCTCTGGCCAGAGGGGATTTTTGTTTCTGCCATTCCCTCAGAAATCTGTATTTTTGCACTTTACTCGAAACACACGGGGTGTTATTGTAAGACACTACCATTATTCAAATGACCGACCGCTACAACCAACGAGGCGTAAGTGCTGCCAAAGAAGACGTTCACAAGGCCATCGCCAACTTAGATAAAGGATTGTTCCCCAAGGCATTCTGTAAAATTTCGCCTGATACCTTGGGCGGTGATGCCGACTACTGCACCATCATGCACGCCGACGGCGCAGGTACCAAAACTTCACTGGCCTATCTATATTGGAGAGAAACGGGTGATTTATCCGTTTGGCGAGGTATTGCCCAAGATGCCGTTGTTATGAATACCGACGACCTTATTTGTGTAGGTGCAGTTGGGCCTATGCTCTTGTCAAGCACAATTGACCGAAACAAAAACTTGATTCCGGGCGAGGTTATTTCTGAAATCATTAACGGTACAGAAGAAGTTTTGCAACTATTGCGAGATAATGGCATAGAAATTTATTCAACAGGTGGTGAAACTGCTGATGTAGGTGACTTGGTGCGAACTGTTACGGTAAACAGCACTGTAATTGCTCGCATGAAACGGTCGGAGGTAATTTCTAATGATAAGATTCAAGCTGGTGATGTGATAGTAGGCTTGGCATCGTCGGGGCAAGCCCATTACGAGAAAACCTATAACGGAGGCATGGGGTCTAATGGCCTCACGTCGGCTCGGCACGACGTGCTTGCTAAGTATTTGGCTACCTATTATCCCGAAAGTTACGATCATGCTGTTCCCGAAGCACTGGTATATAGTGGCACCAAACACTTGACCGATGCCGTGGCAGGTACGCCGCTTAATGTAGGGCAACTCATTTTGTCGCCTACTCGCACGTACGCACCCGTAGCAAAAGTACTATTAGACGAACTCCATTCGCAGATTCATGGCATGGTTCATTGCTCAGGTGGAGCGCAGACCAAAATATTGCATTTTGTTGATAACCTGCATATTATCAAAGATAATCTCTTCTCCATTCCTCCTTTGTTCCAACTTATTCAAGCGGAGTCAGGTACAGGATGGCACGAAATGTACAAGGTTTTTAACATGGGACACCGCTTAGAAATCTACCTTCCTGAAGCTGTTGCGCAGTCAGTAATTGATATTTCGCAGTCTTTTGGTATAGAAGCCCAAGTGGTGGGACGAGTAGAAGCATTTGCAGGAAAACGAGTGACGGTCAAAAATGAGTTTGGGGAATTTGTTTACTAACAAATATCGTGTGGCCTGGCCAAGGCTCATGGTATTACAAAATCCGGAGTAACTCCTGCAAATGTGTAATAGTATGTGTAGGCGTGGCTGGAATCTCTATTTTATCAGGATTGTAATGTACTACGTCCATTCCTGCGGCTATGGCTCCTTTAATGTCGGTGTGGTAATTGTCACCAATCATAATACAGGCTTCAGTAGGTGCTTGCACGAGGTCACATGCGTATCGAAACACCTCAGGATCAGGCTTTTTGGTACCCGCCCGCTGTGAAGTAATCATTTCTTTAAAATAATACTCAATGCCCGAACTCCTCAGCTTTGCTCCCTGAATTTCGTTGAAACCATTGGTAATGAGGTGCAACGAGTAGTGAGGATGCAGATAATCAAGTAACTCTTGGGCAAACGGAATTAAATGTGGCTTTTGGGGGCTAATACGAAGGAACTCAGCATTAAGCTCGTCGCAGAGACTATGGTCTGCAATACCAAACGAGTCAAATACTTGCCGAAACCGCCGATGCCGAAGCTCTTGTTGCGTGATGAGGTTGTTGTCATACAAATACCAAACTTCTTCGTTTATTTGCCTGAATGACCCCACAAAGGCTTCGGTGCTTTCTATTCCCAGTCTCTCTAATTCGTATTGCTTGTGTATTTCGGTAAGTGTTTCGGCAGCGTTGCGCTCATAATCCCAAAGTGTGTGGTCGAGGTCAAAGAAGAGGTGCGTGTATTTTTTCATGAAAGTAAGGCTTTGCTCCCTATTTGAAAATCTTCTTATCCGTTATCAGCCCTCGGTTTGTTTCCAAAAAGTCCACAAACTGAAAAAGTTCGTTCAGTAACGGCTCAAAATCGTAGGTGTTGTAGTGGTATGTTTCGGTATAAACCTCCTGAAAATCAGTAATTAAATAATCTAATTGCTTAATATTCCAGCGTTTTAGCCCCAGCAAATAGAGATTCTGGTGGTTGTGCAAAAACTTATCGGGCTTATACGACGAAGTGGTTTTGATGTCAATAGCTCTGTTGCCTGCTACTACATCTACAAAGCCATAAAGCTCTATGTCTCGAACCACCACGCTGGTATAAAACTGCGTTTTAAACCGATGGGGCAGTTTGGCTCGCATCTGCTCAAGAATAGGAGCCGGAAAGTTATCCTCTCCTTGACCTTTTAATAGCGCATCTTCAAAACTACTCCCTCGCTGCTGTGCTTCGGTGGGTGGTTTATACACTCGATTGATACGGTCTATCAACTCCTCAAACGATACATATACTTGTCCCTCAGCATTTTTGGCTTCTTGCAGATACAGCGAAAACGTATTGATTAAGGTAGGATAAATACGATAACGAGTCATCAGAAGCCCAACTTCAATCGTTCTACGGGGGTGTCGTTCACCAAGTGGCTTTCTACAATTTCCTCAACATCGGATAATTGCACATTGCCATAAAAAACGCCTTCGGGATAGACAACTAATGATGGACCAAACGCACATACATCTAAACAGCCAGTGCGTTGTGCTCGTACTTCAAGGTGTAAGCCTTTGTCTTTCAATGAGGCCTTAAAAGCATCTACTAAGGCCATGCCGTGGGTTTCGCCGCAGCATTTTTTGGGTGCATCTTTTTGATTAGTGCAGATAAAAACGTGTTTTTTGTATTTCATAATGGGTTGATTGTCAATAAAAAAAGGCTTTCAAAGCCCCTGTTTGATAAACTTAAAAAGAGATAAAAGGTTTTTGAAATTAATAAAACAGCTGTGAATGAGTAGTATTTATTTGCTTTACTTTTAGGGCAATTTCAGGTAATAGGTTTGGATTTTGTTCAATTCCGTTTCCAACTACAATTATATCAGCTCCTGCCATGAGTGCGTCTTGGGCTTTTTGAACAGAGTTGATTCCTCCTCCTACAATAATAGGAACATTTACCGACTGCCGAACGGTTGCTATCATCTCTGGCGAAACAGCCCTTTGAGCACCACTACCAGCATCTAAATACATCAATTTCAAGCCAAGCATTTCACCTGCCATGGCTGTGCAAGCCGCTACCGAAGGCTTATCGTGTGGCAAGGGAGTTGTGTTACTGATGTACGAAACAGTGGTTTGTCGGCCACTATCTACCAACAAATAACCCGTAGGCAAAATCTCAATTCCACTTTTTTTGAGAATAGGGGCTGCCACTACGTGTTGACCTATCAAAAATTCAGGATTACGCCCAGAAATCAACGACAAAAACAAAATAGCATCGGCATTTGGCTCAATGTGGAGGTTGCTACCCGGAAAAATAATAGCTGGTATTTGTGTGTAGTGCTTAATAAGGGCTATCATTTGCCCCATCACCGCATGAGTAATAAGGCTGCCACCTACAAAGAAAAAATCTACGCCATATTCCACACTCCGTTCAAGAAACCCAGGAAACGAATCAAAATCCACCTTATCAGGGTCGAGCAATACAGCAAAGGCTTTACGACCTTGCGTCCGTAACAATTCAATATGGTTAAGTACGTTCGGCTTCATCAGATGCAGTCAACGTGGCAATGGCTTCTACTAATTTTTGGCGAACAAGGGATAGCACGATCGAAAGCGCTACACCTTTGAGTGTACTCCACACCACAGAGTCTTCTTTTTCCTCTGGTGTGGCCACAAGGGCAGTTTCGGCAGAAGCTTTTTTGATTTTTTGTTTGGGTTCTTTATCCTTAGTAAGCACCCGAACAATAGAATAAACCGCAAAGCAAACACCTCCAATAATCAGCGCATTTTGGGCAATTTTGGCTACATCTTGCTTGTATTCAGCTACTTGAGTTTCAATATTTAGACGATATCGCTCAGCTTCCTGACTAAGCTCCTGTTTGCGGACAGCAATATTCGTAGTTGGCATGGGTCAAACAAGGGACTAACAACATTGTAAATAGACCAACAAATATACTTGAAAGTCACGAATGAAGCAGAAAATAATGAATTATCCTTGCAAATCAAGCTCAGAAGTAGGCTTTTTTTGTGGAGTAAGATACCTCCATACTCCTACTAAAATTAATGCAATGACCATGCCGATGCCTGCCACAATCAAAAAACCAGCATAGCTACTTGCCAATGCGTGATTGAGATACAATGCCAGCGCAATCAACATAAACAAAATAATGGTAGAACCAAGCAGCATCCAAGCCAATACAATTACCAGGCGTTTTATTACTTGTTCAATCTGCTCTTGGGCATCTAATTTAGCCAGCTCAATCTGTGTTTGAATGTATCCACGGAGGTTATCAAGCAAGCCGTCTTGTTCAAATAGTTTCATAGCCAGTGCTGTTTGGGAAGTTAAATGTACAAAAAAATTTAGGGGAGACAATTTCAACAAAAAAGGCAGCAGGTACACCCGTTGCCTTTTTTATAGCCATGAAAACGTTAAGCCTTAGTTTTATTCTTTAAACGAAACATATCTCTTAAAGTCACAGTTGACCAAACTTTATAATTCTGTAGGCACTTCACATTCTGACTGATTCAAAATCATTATTCCTAATACAAAGAGCTAATTTGGCGAATGGATCGGTTAAAGGTTTAACAAAAAGGATTAAAAGGCAGATGCAAGAACCTAATATGATTTTTTATATGGAGGACAAAACATCAATTTATCAACAGCCTATACACCCTTTTTAGATAAGATAGTTACAACAGTTAGCCACATAATACGAAGCTCGAGCCCAATGCTCCAATGCTTAATATAATACAAATCGTACATAAGTTTATGGCGGGCATCTTTGGCCCCAGCGCCATAGGGGTAGGCAATTTGGGCATAGCCCGATATTCCTGGTGTGACCACATTCCGAAAATCATAGTGGGGCATTTCTTCTCTGAACTGATCTACAAATACCTTTCGCTCAGGGCGAGGGCCCACCAATGACAGGTCTCCTCTGAGTACATTGATAAGCTGAGGTAGCTCGTCAATGCGGGTAATTCGCATGAATTTGCCATAACGAAATACTCTTTTATCATTTTTCTTTGAAAACACTGCACCGTTGGTCTCGGCATTCGGAATCATAGACCGAAACTTAATCATCTTGAATTCACGGTTTTTTATTCCCATTCGCTTTTGGGTATAAAAAACACGACCTGGCGACTCAGCTGCTATTTTAATGGCACTGATCAACCAAACAGGAAGGCTTAATACAATCAAAAGAATTGAAACTATTACATCCATAAAACGTTTTATGGTAGCAATATTCTGCGGAAATGGGTGAATCCATGTAGCATTTAGATAAGGTAAATGCGGAATAGCTGGCACATATACCTTGCGTAAAAAACGCACACAAAAGTCGTTCATCGAAAAGACGACGATGTTGTCATGCTGTTGCTTAACAAAATCAATAAACCCATCTGTGTCCGTAAACGGAGCTACCACTAAATGAATTTCCTCTGTATTTTTGAGTGAATAGAGCATCTTTTCACCCACCAATAGTTCTGCATCGGTTTGATCTGGAATGAGCAAAATTTCTCGATACCTTCTAAGAAGACGTTGAAGATCAGCTTTTTGCAAAAAATAGTCATAGCCTGCTACGACCAGTGCTTTTTTCTCCACCGAGAACTTACTTCTAAAATGATGGGCCACCAACGAAGGTGCCTCAGTAGTATAGATTTGATTCTTCATTCAAAAGCACGATGCCAATGTAAGTCAATAATTCTCTTTTTGATGAATATTCTACCTATCTAACCTGTCCAAACTTATTCTTTTTGACTTACCAATTGCAGTTTTTTAGTTTATATTCAGCTTTTCCCTACTATCCTCCTTAGTGATTGCGAACTCAAAAAACAGCTTTATTTGAACAAGAATTAGCACATTTCGTCTTAAAATTAAAAGTTAAGGCAGGTTTATCTAAAACAGACTTAGATGGTAATAATATAAAAACACTATATTTATATACGTTTTTGTTTAGCAAAGCATATACAAAAACCAGAAATTATTTTAGATTCGTAAAATAGTATAGCAAGATACGTTTTTTTACTAATGATGTATCTTGCCAATGAATAAAATTATTTAACGGTAACAATTTTAACAAGATAAATCTAACAAAAAAGCCCACCAAAATTCTGGGGGCTTTTTTATTATGAATACGTTTTTGCCTGATTATTGGCCAATACCAACTCGCTTAAACTCTTTTACAGTTAAGCCTTTGCCGGTTTTTTCTAATAATTGAGCAATCGTCAAGCTATTATCTTTTACAAACTGTTGAGCAAGTAACGTATTGTCTTTATAGAAACGCTCTAATTTGCCAATGGCAATTCTCTCAAGCATCGCTTCGGGTTTTCCTTCGGCACGAGCCTGCTCTTTGCCAATTTCAATTTCACGCTCTACAATGCTGGCATCTACGCCTGTTTTATCTAAAGCAACAGGTTTCATAGCTGCAATCTGCATGGCAATGTCTTTTCCTACCTCAGCCACATCGATGCCATTGAGGTTTGTCATAGCTACCAATACACCCAATTTATTATTTGAGTGAATGTATGGAATAACTTGCTCACCTGTTACTTGGGTATAGCCAACAATATCAAGTTTTTCGCCAATTTTACCAACCAGCTCAGTCATCGCTTCTTGTACTGAACGGCCATCTGCCAACGACAAGTTCAACAATGCCTCTTTGTCAGCTGGGCTATTTGCTACAGCGACACTTAAAATTTCTTGCGCAAGGTTATTAAAATCAGCTATTTTGGATACAGGTTCGGTTTCGCAAGCTAATGCCAATAGTTTACCGACAGTACCGTCTTCGCTTACGTTAATCAGTACAACTCCCTCAGAAGTTGTATTATCGGCACGCTTTGCCGCTACTTTCTGACCTTGCTTACGAAGAACGTCAATTGCTTTTTCAAAATCGCCTTCGGCCTCGGTCAATGCTTTTTTACAGTCCATCATCCCCGCACCAGTCATTTGGCGGAGTTTGTTTACGTCACTTGCAGTAATTGCAGCCATGATTGTTTAAATGTTGATGTTAAATTCTTTTTACTTAGTAAGGGCAGCTTACAGACATGTTATATTTTTGTAAAATATTCAATCTGCAATCAATCACAAAATTGAATAGCCCACAGATGAACTATGGGCTATCCGAATGTTAGCGACAAATATATAAAAGTCTTTATGCTTCGTCTTCTTCGTCTGCTACAATAGCCACTGGTGCTTGCACTTCTTCAACTTCTTCGGTGCGCTTAGCCTCTTCTTCTTCTTGCAAGCGGGCATCATCTTTATCTTGACGGCGCTCAAGTAGGCCTTCTTCTATTGCTTTACCAATTGCCAAGGTGATTAAGCTAATAGACTTGTAAGCGTCGTCGTTGGCTGGAATCGGGAAGTCCACTACTTCGGGATTTGAGTTGGTATCGCACATAGCAAATACCGGAATACCCAAGCGATGTGCTTCTGACACAGCAATATGCTCACGCTTTACGTCCACAATAAACAAAGCAGCTGGCAAGCGAGTCAAATCAGAAACACCACCGAGGATGCGTTCCAATTTTTCTTTTTCACGTTGAAGCATCAATCGCTCACGCTTAGCTATGTTTTTAGCTGTTTGCTCGTCTTTGAGTAGTTTTTCGAGTGTACCCATTTTCTTCAACGATTTACGAATCGTTGAGAAGTTGGTAAGCATACCACCCAACCAACGGTCGGTTACGTAAGGCATTTTGAGGCGACGAGCCTCTTCTGCTACGATTTCTTGGGCTTGCTTTTTGGTTGCTACAAACATAACCTTGCGACCTGAGCGCACAATGGTTTTGATAGCGTTAGAGGCCTCGTCTAAACAAGCCAATGACTTGTTGAGGTCAATGATATGGATACCGTTTTTCTCCATAAAGATGTACGGTGCCATACGGGGATCCCACTTGCGGGTTAAGTGACCGAAGTGAACGCCTGCGTCGAGCAGGTCTTTGTATTCTAATTGTGCCATTTTTGAGTCGTAAGTCGTAAGCAATAAGTCGTAAGAGACTCATGACTAAAGACTTGTGAATTAGTTAAATAAAAAATAAACATTCGCAGCACAGTACACCGGCATCAGTAAGCACTGTCTGGACTGAATAATGTTGTCCTTAATAGTTTATCCATTTATCATTAATGACTAAATGATAATCTATTAAGGATAACACTAAGTATATTAACGTTTCGAGAACTGGAAGCGACGACGTGCTTTACGACGACCTGGTTTTTTACGTTCAACCATACGGTCGTCACGGGTTAAGAAACCTGCTTTTTTGAGCGTAGGGCGGTTGTCTGCACTGGCTTCATTCAGCGCACGAGAAATAGCCATACGGATAGCCTCAGCCTGACCAGTATTTCCACCACCCTCTACGTTGATTTTTACGTCGTAGTTTCCTACGGTATTGGTAGAGGTAAAAGGCTGGTTCAGAATAATTTGAAGAACTTCCGTTGGAAAGTATTCTTTGTAATCACGTCCGTTTACCACAATATCGCCTTTTCCTGATTGGAGGTAAATACGAGCTATCGAAGTTTTGCGTCTGCCAATGGTATTGATAACTTCTGCCATTTTTGTTGAGTTTCAAGTTTTAAATTTATGCTCTTTGTTCTTCGTTTTGTAGCCTACTGAAAACTGTTAAACGGCGAACTGTGGATCATAAACTATAAACTTCTTCTTAAAACTTAATTTCTTTTGGTTGTTGAGCAGCGTGTGGGTGCTCGCCACCAACATACACGTGTAAGTTAGTATAGATACTACGTCCCAAACGGTTTTTGGGCAACATTCCTTTTACTGCATGTTCAATAATACGCTCAGGGTGCTTATTGAGTAGCTCTCTTGGTGTTGCAAAACGCTGACCACCTGGGTGTCCAGTGTGGCGAGTATATACTTTGTCCGTCATTTTCTTACCAGTCAAACGGATTTTTTCGGCGTTGATAACGATTACATTATCACCACAATCTACGTGAGGCGTAAAACTTGGCTTATGCTTTCCACGAAGAATTTTAGCGATTTGGCTCGTCAGACGACCTAATACGGCACCTTCAGCATTGACAACAATCCATTCTTTTTGAACAGTTGCGGCATTGGCTGAGATGGTTTTGTAGCTTAACGTATCCACGATTTTGATGCGATTTGAATGTGTTTCTCCTTATTTTCAAGGACATACGGGTATCTCCGCTGAAAATGGGAGTGCAAATATAGAGGATTGGGTTTTGAATTCCAAACCTGTTTTCTTTTTAATTTTTTTTAAGCACTTTTTTGAGCAATCCTTTGAAAATCTTTTCGTTGTCTTTGGGATATTATGCTTTTTTGGAACGCATTTTGTCATGTACTCGTTTTATCAACTACTAACTGCCAGTTTTTATGTCTCCCGAATTTTTGCAAAACCTTTTTGTTAAGCATAGCACTACGGCAACTTTTCCGCCTACGTCGTCTATTGCTCGGTTGATTACCAAGACACTATTGTTATTATTCCCTGAGCAAACCAAGAAACATTATGATACCGAAGGGGGCCTGCGCTTGGCGTTTGAGAAAGTAGAAATTGAGCTAACAAGTATTCTGACCTCAATGCAGCGGCATTTAACCGATGAAGCTTCGGTGATTGCCAAGGCATTTATGGGGCAAGTTCCAGAGGTGTATCGTCAGCTTAATACCGATGTAGAAGCAATTATGGCAGGCGACCCCGCCGCAACATGTGAGTATGAGGTAATTCGGGCTTATCCAGGGTTTTACGCCATTGCGTTTTATCGAATGGCTCATGCGCTTCATAGTTTAGAAATTCCGCTTTTGCCTCGAGTTCTTACTGAGTATGCTCACTCCCGTACAGGTATTGACATTCATCCGGGTGCAGCTATCGACGATTATTTTTTTATTGATCATGGCACAGGCATTGTAATTGGCGAAACTACCACAATTGGTAAGCACGTAAAACTTTATCAAGGCGTAACACTCGGGGCGTTGTCGGTAAGTAAAGAAATGGCCTCACTCAAACGCCATCCTACGGTTGAAGACCACGTGGTGATTTACTCGGGAGCTACTATTTTGGGTGGCGAAACCGTGATTGGGCATCATAGTATTGTGGGTGGAAACGTTTGGCTCACACACAGTGTGCCTGCGTACACGAAGATATATCACCAAGAGCAAGTCAAGATTTTGGGGTAGGCCAGAATTAAAGCCATTTGGCAAGAACTTCGTTTAGGCTATTTTGGTTAAACAAGGTTTCTACTTCTGTTGCAAATCCTTCAACCGCCTCGCTCATTACTGCACCATCATTGCCCTTAAAACGCAGATAATACTGTCCGTTAATTAGAATATACTGCTCTATTTCTTTCTTCTTGGGGTCAACAATCCAATATTCCTTTACGCCATGTGCCTCATAATCAATGTATTTGGTTGTTCGGTCAATTTTAGCGGTTTTAGGAGATAACACCTCTACTACTAAGTCAGGTGCTGGAAACTGCATTTGGTCATCTCTAAATTTATCTGCTTTTTCTTTTTTCCAAAAGCAAACGTCGGGTTCGTAATCATTGCGGGTAAGACTCACCAAAGTTTTTTCTATGCCTACCCAGCCTAAGTTAAATTTATTCACAAAGAGTTTTAAGAGAATGTAAATGTTACCCGTTGCTTCATTGTGCATTTTTTTTACAGGTGACTGAAACACAATTTCGCCATTGATGAACTCCATTTTGGTGTTTTCATCTATAATTTTGTAAAAATGCTGGCGCAAGGTCTTTTCTTCCTGCAATTTTAGTTGGGCATGCTCCATCAATAGCAAGAGATTGGGCATCGCTAAGAAATCTTTGAGAGCCATTGGTTGTCTTTTTTAGAACAAATATACATCAAGAAACGAATTTATACGCCTATATTTTGCCCCCATACGCCAAGTCTCCCGCATCGCCTAAGCCTGGCACAATGTAAAACTTGTGGTTGAGGCAATCGTCAATAGCACCGATAAATAGTTCAGCATCAGGAATTTGCTCAGACAAATAGGCAACCCCCTCTGGTGCGCCTATGGCTGAGGCCACAATTACCCTGCTGGGCTGGCCATATTTTAAGAGAGCTTGGTACGTTTTTACGATGGATTTTCCTGTTGCGAGCATGGGGTCAGCCAATAGCAAAATACGATCTGCTAAACTTGGGCTGGCTATATAGTCCATAGCAATGTCAAAGGTTTCGTCTTCTTTATGCTTACCCCGATAGGCCCCAATAAATGCCGATGGTGCTCGGTCGAACAGATTCAGAAAACCACTGTGAAAGGGCAAACTCGCTCTCAGAATCGCCACCAGAACAGGTTGTTGTGCCAGTAGCATGGTTTTGGACACGCCCAACGGTGTAGTGATTTCGGCTGGCTGATAGGGCAAAGTTTTCGAGATTTCATACGCCAATAGTTGGCCCAGCCGCTCCATGTTGTGCCGAAACCGAAGCGAGTCGGTCTGGATATGGGTATCACGCAATTCAGCAATAAAATGGTTGGCAACAGATGGGGTTAGCGAAAGGTTAAAGGGTTTCATCTTTCAGGTTAAGAAGTTTTAGCGTTACTTTGTAGTGTTATCTTATTGCAAAGAATGTCATAAAACTAAACGTTTTCATGCGAAAAACGATACTATTATTCTATATAGGAGTATTTATCTCCTTTTCTGCCAGTTCACAGAGTGTTTTTGCACCGCTTAATGCCGACTATAATCACTTGGTAGAACGTTACGAAATTCGGTATGGCCGATTTGCCGAGCGCATACACACCCATATGAAGCCTTATTTACGCAAGAGCATTGTGCAGTTGGCTGATAGTGTGGAAAAGAAAGTGCCAGACTTGAATGAACGAGACAAATTTAACCTTGACTACCTTCGCAATGACTCTTGGGAGTGGTCGCAACTGCCCGAGAAACAAGGTGAAAGCGAAAAACCTCTTTGGAACACGTTTTTCAAGAAAAAATCCGATACCTATTATTTCAGAAATGATGATTTTGAGATTCACGCCAGCCCTGTATTGTATGTGGGCGTAGGAAAAGACCAAGATTTAGAGAAAATGACGTTTATCAATACTCGTGGATTGGAGGTGCGAGGAATGATTGCTAAAAAACTGGGCTTTTATACTTATTTTGCTGATAATCAAGCTCGTTTCCCAGATTATGTTGCTGAATGGACTAATCGAAACGGAAGCGAACCTTTTTTGCCAGGTGAAGGACTCATCAAAAACTTTAAAACTGACAACAAAGCATACGACTTTTTGTCGGCCAGGGGATACATCTCGTTTCAGGCTGTTAAATTTATAAACATTCAGTTTGGACACGACAAGAATTTTATTGGCAACGGCATGCGTTCTATGATTTTGTCAGATTTTAGTAGCCCGTATTTGTTCTTGAAGCTCACTACGCAAATTGGACGGTTTCAATACATGAATTTGTTTAGCGAGATTATTGACCGACAGCAAACACTACCGTATGGGCAATTGCCACAGAAAAAATTTTTTGTGTTTCACCACCTAAGTGTCAATATTACAGACAATATCAATATTGGAGTGTTTGAGACAGAGGTGTTTGGCCGAAAAAAAGACCAAGGGTATTTTGATTTGAGTTACCTCAATCCTATTATTTTTTATAGAGCCATTGAGCAGCAAAAAGGTAGTCCCGACAATGCACTACTCGGGCTTGATTTTAAAGCTAATATAAAGAAGCGTTTTTCGTTGTATGGTCAAGTGATGCTCGACGAATTTGTGCTGAGCCAACTGCGCTCTGGCGATGGTTCATGGGTTAATAAGTTTGGGATACAGCTTGGTGGCAAGTATATAGATGCCTTTGGTATTGATAACCTTGATTTACAGGGCGAAATCAACGTGGCTCGTCCTTATACCTTTCAGCATTTGTCAAGCCTAACCAACTATGTGAACTATAACCAGCCGATGGCACATCCGCTGGGTGCAAACTTCAAGGAGTTTATGGGAGTAGCTCGTTATCAGCCACTTAATCGCTTACAGCTGGTAGGAACACTCGCACTGTCAAGCTATGGAACAGATAGTAATTCATCCGAAAATTGGGGGGTAAGTCCACTAAAAAACTACAATACCCGCAAGCAAGACCTCAACAATAGCATTGGTCAAGGGGTGAAAACCACTGTTACATTTATTGATTTTACAGCATCGTACATGCTCAAGCATAACTTTTTTATTGATTTAAAAGCCACTGCTCGCCGTTTGGATAGTGCTGATAATACCCTTGACAGAAATAGTGTTTCTCTGTCGGGTGCTTTACGTTGGAACATCGGGCAGCGGCAATTTATTTTTTAAGTGGACGTATGCTATACGTCCCTACAAGAGCCCATTTACTATTTTTTGACTTACGACTTTCTTGACTTACGACTAACTTCCATGAGCTATCAACATACTATTTTTCAAGAATTGACCCAAGCACAGACTGTGCTAAATGCCTTTGTTTCAGACCCTAACAACCTTTCATCTATTCAGTCAGCTGCGGCATTGATGTCAGAAGCTATTCGAAGTGGACATAAAATTATTTCGTGTGGCAATGGGGGTTCTCATTGTGATGCCATGCACTTTGCCGAAGAACTATCTGGCCGATATCGAGATGAACGCCGGGCGTTGCCTGCCATCGCTGTGTCAGACATCAGCCACCTTACGTGCGTAGGCAATGACTATGGCTTTGAGTTTATATTCAGCCGTTTTGTGGAAGGACTTGGTCAAGCAGGAGATGTGTTGTTGGGTATTAGCACCAGTGGCAACTCCGCCAATGTGATTCGGGCGGTAGAAACCGCCAGAGCCAAAGGTATGAAAGTAGTGATTTTGTCGGGGAAAGATGGTGGCAAATTAGCTGGCCAAGCCGATGTCGAAATTCGGGTACCTCATTTCGGATATGCTGATCGAATTCAGGAGGTACACATCAAAGTGATTCACATTTTGATATTATTGATAGAGAAAATGACTGTTTAAAACAAAGAAGGTCGCCACTTGGCGACCTTCTGGTTTTAGTTAATTCCCGCTTTGCGGAGCCACCTTTACAGGTTCTCCATAAAGTTTTACATAGGTCTCTGCTTTGTATTTGTCGAACGGTTCTACTTTGTGAAAATTCGTAAAAAAGTAAGAAGTCAACTGGTGAAATGCTGGTGCATCCATGTAACCGGGTACGGGTTGAATCATGCGCATGTGTTCATCCAAAAATACCGTAGTGGGGTATGACAACTGATTGCTTAGTAAGGCGGCTGCCAGCGAATGTACGCCACCATCTCCTTGAGCAATGAAGCTGTATTTTTGAGTACCGAGCATAATATCCTTCCGCTGCTCAGCATTAAACTTCACAGGATAATAGTATTTATTGATGAAATCAGCCACCACTGGGTTGGTAAATGTGTTTTTATCCATTACTTTGCACCAGCCACACCAGTCGGTAAAAACATCAATTACAAACTTTTTGCCAGGGTCTTTTTGCCAAAGGGCATAGGCCTCCTCAAACGAAAGCCAATTGATTTTGGCTTCGGGCTGGGGTTGTACTATTTGAATAGGCGTAGCCGACGATTTTGCAGCCTGACCTGCGGCAGCTAATGAAGATAACACCAAAATTGAAAGAATTAAAGCTCTCATAAACTTCTTTTTTTCAGTAAAACAACACAACTATCTTGCCAGTTCAAGAAGATAGCAAACAAAGGTATAAACTTTTAGAAAAAACACAAAAAAACGTTGTCTCTCAATAACTTACCCACCATTTGTTATTTCCCTTCCAGTTCTTTCACCAATCGGTCAGCTTTATAAATATAGCGCATGGCTGCAATCATACCGCCTGTATGAACCCCTACCGCCCGGTTTTTGGTTGGCTCATAAATATACGCCCCTGCGAGGCTTTCCATATTGCCATCAAATACCAAACCAATGGCTTCTCGGTTTTTGTTAATCATGGGGCTGCCCGAATTACCACCGATAATGTCGTTGGTTGTCACAAAGTTAAATGGTGCTTTCAACAAGTCGGCGGGCGGGTTTTTCCAACGCTCTGGCAACGACCAAGGATATTTGCCATCAAATGAATAATAACGCTCGTACATTCCTGCAAAGTGTGTTTTGTAAGGAGCTGTTGTGCCGTTGTAGTCAAAGCCTTTCACGATGCCGTCGTTGATACGAAGCGAAAAAGTAGCATCTGGTGGAACATTTGTACCGTAAACATCATACATCATTTTACCCATTTTGGCACGGATAGAAGTGATTTTAGGATTCACTTCACCAAACTTGGCGTTGGCCTCGTTGAGTCGAGGAAGTGCAAGGCGAGCCAGATTGACCAACGGGTCGGGGCCGCCTTTTTCTAAAAGTTCTTGCCGACCTGCTTTGTCATAAACTCGGGTGGTTTTAATCAATTCGGCAGCGGCCTCTTTGGGTGATTTTCCGTGAAGCGCTTCTTGTAAATAGGGGTCAGTTGGACTCAGAAACGCTGCTGCTAATTCGAGATGTGCTGTTAGCATTAGTTCTTCTAACTGCATAGATGCTGGTGCAGGTACATTCACGAGTGCATCATTGCCTTTACCAGCAGCCACTTGACCTGAACCACCCTTGCTAACGGTTGCCAAAGCAATCTGGCTGGCAATGCCTAAGCCGTCGTTTACGTTGGTAATGTTCATCAAATTGAGGTCTTTGATGTACTTTTTACGAGTTTGGTTCAACAAGGTCAATTCGTCCCAAATGGCGTAATCTTGACGCAATTCTGGCTTGCTCCGAACGTCCGTTTTGAAGTCATTTTCAAAGGCTTTCTTTCTGGCCATCAGGTAGTTGTCACGAAGTGCCTCCAACTGCCCCGAGATGGCTTTGTAGCTATTTTCGATACCGAAAATCTCGTTCATTAAGCTATCACTTTTGAGTGTTTTGTTGTATTCTTGCAGGGCCAGCGATGTAGATTTGAGCTGTTTTAATTGCATAGGAACCAACTCACGCAAGTACTCATGATCTGATGATGTGAAGCCTCGGCGAGTAGTGCCAGGATTGCCCACAACAAAGACGGGTTCGTTTTCTTTGACACCGTTGGGGTTAAACTTAAAAAAATAATCTGTTTTGAGTGGTTTACCTGTTTCGTCATAAACCCTAAAAAACGAACAGTCAAGATTGTAACGGGGGTAGGTGAAATTGTCGGGGTCGCCGCCAAAGTAGCCTAATTGAAGCTCTGGCATGAACACCAACCGCACGTCGTTATGCCGTTTGAATCCATAGAGTGCATAACGACCGCCATTGTAAAAGATTTTAGTTTCTAATTGTAGGCCTTTCCATCCATCTTTTTGCTGGTATTCGCTCCTAATTTTAGCAAGTTCCCCATCACGCATCCGCACTTTGTCGGCATCGGTAGTTCCAGTGGACATTATTTTTTGTACCCGTTCGGTTATGTCTTCAATCTGTTGAAGTTGATCCACAAAAAGCCCAGGCACCTTACGTTCGTCGGCTAAGGTTTTGGCATAAAAGCCATTTTCCATCAAATTTTCATTGGCATTTTGGGCCGTTACACCCGACTCACGAGCACAGTGGTGGTTGGTCATTACCAATCCGTTAGATGACACAAACGAACAAGAACAATACGTAGCAAAGCGCAATGCAGCTTTCTGCACATACTCAAACCATTGTTTATCAGCCTCGAAGTTGTATGTTTTTTTGAAAAAATCGGTAGGTGGCACATCAAACGTCCACATCTTGCCGTTATCGTACATCCCCGCTTTTATGGTATCGGGGTTCATCAACGGAATAGATTGAGCAAATAGCAAATTACTACTTACCACCAAAACAAGCAGTGTTGATACGAAGTGTTTTTTGAAAGAATACATCATTGTGTAAAAAATAGGTTTACTTAAACAATGACAAAGATACGGGTTTCTGTCAATGAGCGAAATCCCACAAATTGAGGGATAATAAATTCTTGATTTTTTTATGCTGCCATTTTACTTTTCTTACTGAAAATCTGTACTTTACGTCTTCAAATCCTAAAACCCCCATCTATTCATTATGGAAACCTCTCCACAAGACCGTTCGCTTGCCATGTGGATGCACCTTGGCCCGTTACTTGGCGGTGTCGCCAGCATGATTTTGCCTATTCCGTTCTTGACCCTAATGGTGGCGGCAGTTTTGTACTTTACCCAAAAAGACAAATCTGCTTTTGCTGCTGAGCATGGTAAAGAATCACTCAATTTTCAGATTACCATTACCCTTATTCTGATTGTTGTTTTGATTGTAGCGGCTATTTTGTTTGGTGGAGCTATTTTTGGGGCTATTTTGGGTAGTAGCGCCAATAGCGATGAAGCCGCTGCTGCTGGTGTGATGGGAGCCATTGGCAGTGCCGCCATCATTGGTATTGTGATGATGGTGGTTGGTATTGCAGCCTTGGTGTTCATGGTAATTGCCATTATCAAAGCCAATAATGGCGAAGCATATCGCTACCCAATTGCGTTGAGATTGGTGAAATAAGAAAATAGTAGTAATAGAAAGTGTCATTGCCTGAAATAAGTTGACCACAAATCAACTTAAAACAATGGCGACCAAAAGTAAACAAACCAAAAAAAGTACAAATTTCGAATTACGTCCAAGACGTATATTCAGTGAGGCGTTCAAACGAGAAAAAGTAGCAG
>JBGAVQ010000097.1:0-18500 GCA_044228045.1 Spirosomataceae bacterium | reverse complement strand
AGGAGAAAGAAGCGACCCACTAACTGTAACAGTTGAAGCCACTGATGGGCCGCTGCCTTGCACATAGGTTAATCCAGCTATATTACTCGGCGAAGCATTAAGCTCTGGTGTACCACCAATAGCTTGTATCCAATTAGTGGAAACCCTAATACCATCAATTCTGGCGGTTGCAGCATTACTCGCTGTACCCTGACGCAGTAATACAGTTCCTATGCTACTTGGATCAGTACCAGTGGCGGTAGCCGAAAGAACTGGACTTACTGGTTCGGCAGAAAGTGCAGGGTTTATAAATAGGGCTACTTGGTCGTTGGTTGTACCTGATACGATAGTGTATTTTAGGACAACTAAATATGTTTCACCATAATTGTAAGTTGCTGCTGAATAACTAACCGTACCGGTAGTCATGGCTAATCCAAACTGAAAATTGGAGCCACTATTCTTAATAAAAACTCTACCCACATAAAAGAAATTATTCTGAGGGCCCGTGCTTAAATGAAAAAGGTAATCTCCAGTGTTTTGAGCAGCCGAAACATTAATCAAGAAAGCTGAATAAACCGACCCTGAAGTTATACCAGCAAATAATGCTCGGTTTACATCTTCGCCCGAAGTGGTTAAGGACGCCGCATTACCAATACCCGAGCCACCGTACCCTGAATAAGTAAGTCCCGCACCGCTGGCTGCAATAGCGTTTGTACCACCTAAACTATGGGCAGTCCAACCATTGGCTGATAAATTGCCAGTAAAATCAAAGTTTTCGACGAGTGACTGGGCAAAGGTAGAAGAAGATAAAAAGAAGATGCCTAAGCATAAGAATAAACACAATCGTAGATTTTTTTGCATAACAAGAAGTTTGTTAGGAGTGATTCACAAAGATAACAACACAAACCTAAACACCACGAATGAGATGTTTTAAGTTTATAAGAAATTTTGTTTGAACCTTTTATTTTTTTTCCTCACAAAATTAGATAACTTAATCAAGCAGGTTATCTAATTTTGTTTCCACTTCATGTAAAAAACGGTTATTTCCATTGGGGTTTTGGAGAGATTTGCCAAATTCGTACCAAAGCCCATCGCCTACATTGATGTATCGCCCTGGTTTCTGTGGGTTAGCTGAGGTTGCTTTTTCGGCTAAAAACTCACCAGTATAGATGGTTTTCAGTAATGGATGTAATTCATGCCAATCCAGTAGCTTGTCTTTTTTTACCTCTCCTACTTGCATGGTGGTTCTTACACTTCTATCAGCAAATAGAATAGTCATTTCTAATTGAATATCAGGGCGTTGCGGAAGTTTTTTAAGGTAAATCAACTTTAATGGTGATTCTATTTTTGCCGTTTCATAAATAGCCTGTATCAACTCTTGGCTCGAATATTCCCATTCTTGGGCATTAGAAGGACTCAGCGTATGTGATTCACCATTTGCTTCAGTCCACATAATTTCCACCCAATTTTCGTTGGATTTTTTCTTGTGGGTCGAGGGTTTTGTTCGTTCCAAAAGTGACATTAACACCTCTTGCCAAATCAGATTTAATGTGCCAGTCCACTCAAAATCATCGTTTTCGGTGTAGCCTTCTTCGGCAATTTCATCAATTGTAAGTTCGTCACGGTCGAGGTATGTCAATTTGATGGATAAAGCTAACACCGAATCGGCCTCGTTGCACACAATCACATATTCGTGTGAATATGGTGGAGGGATTATATCAGCAGTTCTGAATCGAATTTCAAGAGAGCTAATTTTCTGATTTTTCATTTGCAAGCTGGGTAAGCAATTGTGCAAATGTAGCCTTTTTGTTAATTTTACTCGTGGCTGTTTCTAAAAATTTAACGAAAGTATAATAGTTTTTGGGGCGTTCATAAAGAGCCAACACCTCCTTCGCTAATGTTTCAAGCGTCTCTTGCTGTTCATTGGTTAAGCAGGATTCCCTTTCCATTACTACCACTAATCGTTCACCCAATGTATCATCGGATTGCCCATAAGCAAAGAAACGATCTTGTATTCCTAATTTTTGAAAAATACCAGCCAACGCCATTTCTACCTTCTCCAACTGAATTTTGACCCCTCCACTGTTAATGATATTATCGAATCTCCCTAACAATCGAAATGACTGATTATCAACCAGTTCAACCATATCATTTGTTTGAACTAATTCAAAATTTGTGACAATGCCACTGATATTTAAACAACCTCGGTGGTCAGTTCCAATGTTTATGTTAGGTAAAATTGTAAAGAAATCAGACTTTGTGTCGCCATTCAATCGCCTAATAGCAATATGCGACACCGTTTCGGTCATGCCATAAGTGGCATAAATGGGTACGATTAGTTGCTGGATAGCAGATTCAAGATTTGGATGGATAGCCGCCCCGCCCACAATGACTACTTTCATTTTGTTAAGAATGTTAACTTTTGAGGGCGTATCTTGCAAAATATGTTGCAATTGAAGTGGCACTATTGCCATAAAATCAAATCGTGAAGATTCTTCAAAAAAGGCGAGTGGATTTCCGCTTGGCTCTATTACAGTCATATGTAAGCCAAGTTCCATACCCCTTACCATCATCATCATGCCTGCAATATAATCTACATTCAAACAAACTAAGGCGTGATCATTTGGGCGCAACCCAAACACCAAGCCTGTGGCCTGTGCGCTGCCGATAAGTTGACTCCGAGACAGGCTAATTGGTTTGGGAGTACCCGTTGACCCAGATGTATGTACAACAAATTGTTTTTGACCTTGCTGCCAGTTTCGACAAAAAGTCAGCGCTTTTTGCTCATATTCGCTTGATGCTTTGGCATAATTTAGGGTGTCTTGGGCAAACGTTAGCATGTGCTTCTCTACTATGATTCAAAAACTCTCACTTCGCTTTTAGTAGCATCAAAACTGGTATTAAACTGCTTGAGGGGATTTGAAGCAGGGCCAGCTAACACTTTTCCGACTGTCGAAAACCGTGAACCATGATTAATACAATAAATGTCATTCCTTGACTCTCGATACTCTACTGATGTGCCTTGGTGAGTACAATATTGTGATAATGCAATGAAATCTCCAGCCTTAGTGCGTGCCAAGATGATATCATTCACATAGGTATAGCTACCATTGGTTTTTAGATGAGTGTATTTTGAATCATTTAGGCTAATTTTAAAATCAACTTTATTGTTTGGGTTTGGGTCAATAGGACTTGGTGCTTCATCTTTTACATAGGTGCATCCAGATAAACATTGGCTCAATATCACAGCTCCGAAACTAACACCCACAAGATTTAGGAATTCTTTTCTTTCCATATTTCGATAAAACGTTAAAGAGTTGAAAACGAAAGTTCTTGAAAATTGTTTATGTTATTAGACAATCATTCTGATATGAACGTTTAACTTTGACCCATAAATAGTTTTGCAAAATAGTTGAAATGAACGAAAATCCGATCCAAAGCGACAAAGTAGCCGAAAACCCCGGGCTTTTGCCTTATGCTCATAACGCAGGTAGTGCCGTTATTAAACCCGAAGACCTCGGCAAAATAAAGGGCAAGTCGATTTTAGCCATGCGTCAGCAAACTGATAAACAGATGAACCAGTTGGTGGAGCAAATGCAGACGCTGATGAAACAAGCCAACGAAATTAAAAGCAGGGTTGAGTTATCAGAACGCATTTACGATGCCGAAATTGGATTTGAGCCTATTATTGGTCACGTTTATTATGTCTATTTAAAAGACAATGGCAAAGATGTTATTTCTATTATAGCCCCTTCTGAATGGGGGCGTTCTTATCGGTATGTTCGTTACCTTGGCAAAGTTGTTCTCCTTGCAGATCACACTTGGGATGTCATTGAGTATCATACCGAGGATGTTTAGTTAGACTGCTACCAGTTTACAGTGCGCCGAATTGTTATAACCGTTAGTTCAAAAGTTTGAATTTACTGTCCAGATGCGGGTGGACAGCTCTGGAGGATAATATTTCCATTCATTGTCATCCTCGCATTCTATCACTCATTCATTATATCATTTAGTATCATGCAAAGCAAGTATCCTTGGGAAACCCTCAAAGCGTATCACGAAATCAAGTTCGAGTACTACAATCACATTGCCAAAATCTCAATCAATCGCCCCGAAAAGCATAATGCCTTCACGCCTTTGACAGTTCGAGAAATGTCAGAAGCCATGGAACTGGCTCGACAAGACGAACGAGTGGGGGTCATTATTTTGACAGGCGAAGGTGGCAAAGCCTTCTGCTCAGGTGGCGACCAATCAGTAAGAGGCCACGGCGGTTACATTGGTGAAGACAAAGTGCCTCGACTCAACGTGCTTGATTTACAAATGCAAATACGTAGAATCCCCAAACCTGTTGTGGCCATGGTGGCAGGATGGGCCATTGGTGGTGGCCATGTGCTTCATGTGGTTTGTGACCTAAGTATTGCAGCGGAAAACGCTCGTTTTGGGCAAACTGGCCCCAAAGTGGGTAGCTTCGACGGTGGTTTTGGGGCTTCGTACTTAGCCCGAGTAGTTGGTCAAAAAAAAGCAAGAGAGATTTGGTTTCTCTGCGACCAATACGATGCTCAAGAAGCCTTACAAATGGGTTTGGTCAATAAAGTAGTCCCCTTGGAGCAATTAGAAGAGACCACCATTGAATGGTGCGAAAAAATGCTCGAAAAAAGCCCCATGGCCTTACGAATGCTAAAGTCAGCTTTTAATGCTGAACTAGACGGACAAGCAGGTATTCAAGAATTGGCTGGTAATGCTACCTTACTTTATTATTTGAGCGACGAAGCCAAAGAAGGCAAGAATGCGTTTCTTGAGAAACGGAAACCTGATTTTAGCAAGTTTCCAAAGTTTCCTTAATTGGCTACTGTTCAGGCTTAGTCTGATGGTACGTCTGACTTGCTTAGTCAGGTCACAGGTCAAACGTACCGTCAGACTAAAGCAAAGACGTGAATGTTTTTAAGCCGTTTAACATTTCCCAAAAAAACATGAATTATTGGCTTGTAAAATCCGAACCATATACCTATTCTTGGGATAAATTCGTTAGTCAAGGCACAGGTGTTTGGGATGGCGTACGAAACTACCAAGCTCGTAATAACCTAAAAGCCATGCAATTGGACGATTTGGTATTATTCTACCATTCCAATGAGGGCAAAGAGGTGGTGGGTTTAGCCAAAGTAGTCAGAGAATCTTTTCAAGACCCTACAACTGACGACCCCAACTGGGTTGCGGTAGAATTACAGCCAGTTGAAAAGTTTCCAAAACCTGTAACGTTAATTGCCATGAAAGCCGATGAACGCCTACAAAATTTGGCACTCATAAAACACTCACGGCTGTCTGTCATGCCTGTTGGTTTGTTAGAATTTGACCACATCATTGGATTAGCCCATGAAAAAAATTAGCTTCATTCTCCTATTTTTGTTCGGATTCTACACTGCCTTTGCACAACAGGGCAAGCGGTTAGAATTACCTCTTCCAACCTATAGTGACTCCTATTTTACGATTCCTTGGGCAAACAAGGCTTGTTGTTACTGGCTCAAATCAGCAAAAGTGCATTTACATTAACCCGATTCAGTACCGACTTTGAGATGCTTTGGAACATCAATGGCAACATTGACGAAAAATTAGATTATGTTACTCATTCTTACGACGGGCGGTATGTTTTTTTGTTGTTCAGTAAGTATGAAAGCAATGTTTATCAAGTAGTTAAGGTTTATGTAGGCCCAGGCTTCATTGAAAGTTATGATATATATTCGGTGGATAAAGTCAAAATTTCGGAGTTTAAAGCTTTTAAAGACAATGTTTACATTGCAGGCGATGTACGAAGCCAACCGGTAATTCTCTACACCAATTTGGCCTCACGGCAAACCAAATTGTTGCCGAGTGCCGTGAAAGGTGAAGCCGAAATTCAGTCCATTGATATTGATACTACCCTCAGCCGAATCAATGTATCTTATGCCATTCGGAAAGGAAAAACCACCCAAATCTTAGTAAAGTCTTATGATGCCATTGGAAGGCAAGAGTTACAAGTATTAGTTGAACCTGATGAAAATTATGCACTCATCAATGGAAAAATGGTTGCGCTCAACGATTCGGTTCAGCTCATGATCGGCACTTATGGTTTTAGGGGTTCACAAGCTACTGGGTCTATTCCAGTTTCGCAAGGTTTATACATTAGTAAAGTATTACCTGATTTTGTGACTGAACCCAAGTACTATAGTTTTACAGATTTTAAAAATTTCTTCAATTACTTGAGTCCTCGGGACAGAGAAAAGCAAGAGAAGAAAATTCAAGCAAAAAAGGAGAAAGGCGAAGACCTCCGACTCAATAATTACCGACTGTTGATTCATGACATTATTAAAAAGGACGATGAATACATAGTAGTAGCAGATGCGTTTTACCCAAGTTATCGTTACGACAATAGTTACAATCCGTACGGCTTAAATTCATTTGGTAGTCCATTTGGATGGGGTTGGGGCAATACGGGAATCATGAATCCTTGGGCCTGGGGCTGGGGAGGTCGTAGTTCGATGTATGGCAATAATTCTCGACAAATATTTGATGGTTGGATTTATACGCATGCTATTGTAGCAGGGTTTGATTACAATGGCAACCTGCGCTGGGATAATAGTATAGAATACCGAGAGGTAAAAAACCGTACTTTGCACGAAAAAGTGAAAGCAAGCCTTACTGGTGAATTGATTACCCTACTTTACACTAATAAAGGCTCTTTAGTCAAAAAAATAATTCGTAAAGACAAGACGATTGAAGATACTCAAAAATTGGATTTAGAAACCAACCAACTTGGCGATAGAGTGAGAACAAACGAGAATGAAGACGCTGAATATTGGTACGATAATTATTTTTTGGCGTGGGGAACTCAACGGATCTCGGGAGAATCTGGAAGGCGTAATGTATTCTATATCAACAAAATAGCATACTAACACCTTAAAACAGAGCAGAAATACCTCATTTCTCCACGCCACAAATACATGAAACTACTTACACCTCAGCATTGGAAAACGTATGAATTGATTGATTCGGGTGGTTTTGAAAAGCTCGAACGTTTTGGTGATTACATACTCATACGCCCAGAACCTCAAGCAATTTGGGACAAATCGCTACCTGATACGGCGTGGCAACAACAAGCCGATGCGCAGTTTAAGAAAGAAAAAGGAAATGCTGACAAAGGTGAGTGGTTGTTAAAAAAAGGCACGCCCGAACGTTGGCAAATGCAGTATCAGCAACATCCGCTTAATCTTCGTTTCAAGATTGCCCTCTCGTCGTTCGAACACGTTGGACTCTTTCCTGAACAAGCGACCAATTGGGATTTCATAGCCGATAAGCTGACTAAATTTCCCATCGAAAAGCCCAAAGTGCTCAACCTGTTTGCCTACACCGGTGTGGCATCATTAGCTGCTAAATCGGCAGGAGCTGAGGTAACGCATGTTGACTCCATCAAGCAAACCATTAGCTGGGCTCGAGAAAACATGGAGCTAAGCCACTTAGACAACATTAGATGGATGGTAGAAGATGCCATGAAGTTTGTAAAAAGAGAGATTAGGAGAGGAAATTCTTACAACGGTATTATTTTAGACCCACCAGCTTATGGACGTGGCCCCGACGGCGAAAAGTGGGTATTGGAAGAACAGCTCAATGAGATTCTCCACGATTGCGCCAAATTACTCGACCCTCAGCATCATTTCTTTATTTTGAATCTGTACTCGCTTGGGTTCTCTGCCCTAATTGTCGAAAATTTAATTCAGTCCATTTTTCCGAATGCAATACATCAAGAAGTAGGTGAACTGTATGTAGCAGACCGTTACAAGAAAAAATTACCACTTGGTGTTTTTTGTCGGTTTTCGTCAGAAGCATAAACAAAAGTGGGTTGCGGAAAGGCAACCCACTTTTGTTTATTTTCCGACCGGAGGTCGGAGTTACAAATTTACTTCTTCACCATTTAACATTACTGAAATGCTTTTGGATGATAAGTTCTCAATAATAGTGCCTTCTGGTTTGCAGATTACGTTTAATAAGTTGCCTCGATAGCGTATTTTGAACGAAAACGACTGCCACTGCTCAGGGCAATAGGGTTTAAAGCACACTTTGTCGTTTTTCACACGCATTCCACCAAAACCCTTCACTACAGCCATCCACGTACCTGCCATAGAGGTAATATGGAGGCCATCTTCTGTATCATTATTATAATCGTCGAGGTCTAAGCGGCTGGTTCTGAGGTACATTTCGTAGGCTTTTTCTTTCATGCCCAACTGTGCCGCCTGAATAGCATGAACACATGGCGAAAGACTTGATTCATGTACTGTACGGGGTTCATAAAATTCAAAATTGCGACGGAGCGTATCTTCATCAAAGTCATCTTCAAAAAGGTACATTCCTTGCAACACATCTGCTTGTTTAATAAAACAACTCCTTAAAATGCGATCCCAAGACCATTTTTGGTTCAAGGGGCGTTGTGCGGCAGGCAAGTCTTTCACCAATATTTGTTCTTTATCCAAATAACCCTCTTGTTGTAAAAACACGCCAAGTTCCTTACTCTCAGGAAAATACATCTTAGCAATAATGTCTCGGCAAGTCGCAAATTCCTTGTTTTCTCTAAAATGTAGGCGATCGCAAAGTGCCTTATAAGAATCCAGCGATGCTGTTTTTACAATTTCGGCAGCTTCCATTGCATATTTCATGCACCAGCAAGCAATGTAGTTGGTGTACCAATTGTTATTTACATTGTTTTCATACTCATTGGGTCCTGTTACTCCCAGCATAACATACTTACCTTTTTCGCCAGACCAATTTACCCGCTGACTCCAAAAACGAGCAATGGCAATGAGCACTTCCAGCCCATATTCAACCAAAAATTGCTCATCGCCTGTGTAACGCACATAGTCGTATATAGCATAGGCAATGGCCCCATTCCGGTGAATTTCTTCAAATGTAATTTCCCATTCGTTATGGCATTCTTCCCCATTCATGGTAACCATTGGGTACAATGCCGCCCCTGCTTTAAATCCTAATTTCTGTGCATTTTCAATGGCTTTTTGAAGGTGCTTATATCTGTAAATCAAAAGATTACGAGCTACTTTCTGGTCTGAAGTCGCCAAGTAGAATGGAATGCAGTAAGCCTCCGTATCCCAATAAGTTGAGCCGCCGTATTTCTCGCCAGTAAAGCCTTTAGGGCCAATATTGAGGCGTTCATCCTCGCCTGTATAGGTTTGGCAAAGTTGAAAAATATTGAATCTGATACCCTGCTGTGCTGCTACATCACCCTCAATGACAATATCCATGTATTTCCATTTATCAGCCCAAGCTTGTGCTTGTTCGTAGCGCATTTTGTCAAACCCTTTATCAGAAATCCGTTGCAAATACCGCTTTGCACGAGGCAACAATACATCATCAGCATGATTCATAGAGGATAGATTACAGGCATATTTCTGAATCACAAGCTCCTCTCCTGCTATTGCATCTAACGAAACTCTGTTAGCAACATATTTTTCCAACTTAATAGGAAGCGACTGAAAATCAACTTTTTGTCCATTTTTTAGGATTTCAAATTTCATCCCAGTTAGCACGTGAAAGCCTGTTTTCTTGGTACGAAGCTCAATATAGGCCTCACCGTAACCTGTCTCTTTTTGTACTTCGTCCCAAAATTTTTCTTCCCAATTGGCATCTTTATTCTGAATATCCCCGTCAAGAAAAGCCGTTATGGTAAGTTTTCCATCAAAATTGAGTGGTGTAATGGCATATCGAATGGCTCCTGCTTCGTCGTCAACAATAGAACAAAAACGAACAGAAGATACACGTAACTCTTTCCCGCTTTTCAACTTAGCTACAAAAGAACGTTCTAAATAACCTTCTTTCATATTCAATATCCGTCGAAAATCATAGACTTCGCAAGTATTCAAATCAAGTGTTTCGTACTCAATTTCAATATTGATGCCAAGCCAGTTAGTTGCGTTTAATACTTTGGCAAAGTATTCGGGGTAGCCGTTTTTCCACCAGCCTACTTTGGTTTTGTCTGGATAGTAAACCCCTGCTACATAGTTTCCTTGCAGGGTTTTGCCTGTGAACGTTTCTTCAAAATTGCCTCGTCCACCCATACGTCCATTGCCTAATGAGCAAAGCGACTCGGTTACTTCGTTATATTCGGGGTGGAATCCTTCCTCAATTATACACCAATCGTTGTTTTTTAAGTAGTTTTTCATCATATCACAGGTTTAATAAAGCGCAAAAAACAGCCAAAAAAATAGGAAGTGCAATAGTTTGGTATTGATGAATGATATATGACACTAAATCAACACAGTAATCAATTGATAATCAAAAACTTACAACAAGCTGAGTATTTTATCAATTCGAAGGCAAAAAATACACACAGTACCGCACTTAATAATGATGTGCTGCTTTTACACAACAAAAAAGCCTGACATGATTTACATCAGTGTCAGGCTCAGCTGTCAATTGTCAGATGTTACACGGCAATCCACTTAAATTCGTATTCTAAGCGTGGGGTTTCTAAACGATCAGCCACACGTTCTAATCGTGCGGGTAATTTCATGACATAATCTCTGGCTTTTTCGGCTGCGCCATTCAAGCCCGTGATGTGCTCAATGTCCCATTCAACCAATAAATCTCTGAGGATTTGGGCGTAATCAAAAGCAGTATAAACACCAATTCTTTGAGCAGCATCCGTAAAATGCCCCCACAATTGCCCTGTTTTTTCACCAGTTTCTCTTAAAAAGTGAGCAGGCATTACAATCTTTTTACGCATCATGTCGTCAAATGCCAACATCATTTCGTTGGGATCTACCTCAAAAATCTTCGAGATGAAAGTCATGTAGGCTTTTGCGTGTCGTGCTTCATCAGCAGCTACCATTCCACACATTTTACTCAACAAGTTATCACCTTGTTGCTTGGCTAATGATGCAACCCTACGGTGTGAAATATTAGTGGCTAATTCTTGAAAAGAGGTATAAACAAAATTCCTGTATGGATCTCTACCCGTTTGAATATCAAAGCCATCTGCAATCAAATATTGGGTAGATGTTTCCATCTCACGCATATTGACCCGCCCGCTCAAGTATAAATATTTATTGAGAGCGTCGCCATGTCGGTTTTCTTCTGCAGTCCAGAGGCGAGTCCATCTGCGCCAGCCGTTGTCTTCCGAAACATCATGAATTCCATCAACCTCCATCAACCAAGATTCGTAAGTTGGCAAGGCTTCTTCAGTAATTGTGTCACCCACCAAAACAGCCAAAAGGTCATAAGAAAGGCCCTTGGCACGTTCTTGGAGTTCTTTTACTTTTTCAACAAAAGTGTCAAAAATAGCAGAATCTGGCAATAAATCGGCTGGTTGCCAGTTAGTATCAATTGGTTTCAGGAATTTTTCGACGGCATCGCTGGCAAAAGCTTCGAGATGATCCATCACTTCTTTCCGTTCCAACATTCGAGGGATTGTGAGCATGTTGAGTCAAGTATAAGGTATATTGATGAGGAATAAATCTTCACCCTAACAAATTGTTATTCTACTTTATTTAGCATGGCTGCTAATGCTGTCCATTGCAAGGTTTCAAACCCTGGCAACACAATGTTTGCTTGCGTCAATACTTGCGCCGAACCAATGCCAACAGATTTCATTCCTGCTCTTGTGGCAGATTCTATACCTGCAACAGCATCTTCAAAAACCACACATTCAAGCGGCAATACGTTTAGTGCCTGTGCTCCTAACAAAAACACTTGTGGGTCGGGTTTGCCATGCGTGAGGTTTGTTCCATCAATAATGGCATCAAACCAGTTAAGTAATTCAATTTTTTGCAAAATCAATTTTGCATTTTTACTCACTGAACCCAAGGCAATTTTAATATTTTGGGCCTTAAGTTGAGCCAAAAAATCAAGCACTCCGGGTAGAACCTCTGCTGGTGTCATTTCACTAACTAATTCAAGATACCACTCATTTTTTAGGGTAGCCCAGCGTTCTTTTTCAGAATCAGGTAACGAAACCCCTCCCCATTCTAAAATTAGCTCAAGGGATTTCATTCTGCTAACTCCTTTTAACTCTTCATTTTGATGTTCCGAAAAGTCAAATCCAAGTTGATTGGCCAAGCGTTTCCATGCTAAATAATGGTATTTGGCAGTGTCAACAATTACACCGTCTAAATCAAAGAGGCAAGCCTTTATGGTAACTAAACTCACAAATAAATTAAATTGTAGGTAGTTATTTTAACAGAAACTACAAATTTCGTTATTCTCTGACGGGAAACCTTGAAATATTTCACTTTTCTACTTTTGCAACTCCAATACCAAAGCAGTTTTAGCAGGTAATTTGAGCGTATTCAAGCCCAAAATAGTTTCTCCATTCATTACATTTTTAGCCGAAGCGAAACCTTTCATCCGCTCTGCAAATCGCTTACAATCAATGCTATTCTCGCTTGTATTTGTATTTGTCACAACCATGATTGTTTTATCATTGTCGTATCTAAAATACACGTAAATTCCATTTTCGGGTATAAACTGCATCAATTTACCCGTATGTAGTGTTGGCGTATTTTTTCGGTAATTGGCAAGGGTTTTCACAAAATTAAACGCCTCATTTTCAGCAGAATTGCGATCAGATGCGACAAATTTATTGCTTACATCGTCTGTCCAACCGCCCGGAAAGTCTCGCCTAACTTCAGCATCAGTGGGGTTTTTAAAGTTTTTCATCAAGACTTCGGTGCCATAATAAAAATGGGGAATACCACGAGTTGTGAGCAGCCAAGTGATACCCATTTTGTATTTTTCAAAGTCTTCACCAATGACTGAAAAATAACGGTCTGTATCATGGTTTTCTACGAACGTTACCATCTTATTGGGGTCGTCATACAAAAAATCTTGGGCAAGCACTTGATAGAGCCGATTCACGCCGCCGTCCCAGTTAAATGTCTCATTTAATGCAGTATTGATAGCACTATACACTGGAAAATCGCAAGTACCGGGTTGATTACATTTGAATGGAAAATCAACTTTATTTTTCACAAAAAAAGCCAACTGCGCTGGATTGGTAATCCAAGACTCTCCAAAAATGAGCATATTGGGGTATTCTTCCAACAAAGCGGCATTACAACGATTCATAAAATCAGGCTCATTATACTTGTAAGTATCTATACGCCAGCCATCTAACCGAAACATTTCGGTACTCCATAAGGCATTTTGAATCAGATACGTTGCCATTTTAGCATTCCGTTGGTTGACATCTGGCAAAAACGGAGTAAACCATCCTTCTATCAACACCTTATTATCTATTGAGGCAGCGTTTGGAGCCATGAGTGATGCTTCTTTGTGAGAAGAGCCAGTATAACTATCCCAATGGTTGAACCAGTCTTTTTCGGGTTGGTCTTTCCAAAGCCAGTGGTCATCTGATACATGGTTATAAACCGCATCCTGAATGAGTTTCATGCCACGTTGGTGCAAAGCGTCTGAAAGATTTTTATAGCCTAATTCTCCTCCAAACCGTCTATCAATTTTATAGTGGTCAGTAAAATGATAACCATGATAACCAGCTTGCGGATTACCATGAAGTTCCTTTTTGGTGCTTTCGTCATTGTCCAGCACAGGGGTCATCCATAGCGTAGTCACACCAAGCTCTTGCAAATAGTCCAGGTGATTCATAATTCCCTGAAAATCGCCACCATGACGTAAAAAGGGATTACTTCTTTGACTATTCGTATCTAACATTGACACAAATTTATCATTTGTGGGGTCGCCATTAGAAAAGCGGTCTGGCATGACTAAATATATAAAATCAGCAGCAGTGACTTCTTTGAGATTTTGACGTGAAGTACGAGCCAAAAGTTCGTATTCGACTACTTTTGTGTCTTTCACAACCTCTGGTTTCTTTTTCCGTTTGATAACTGTGCGTGATTGACTAAACTCAATTTTTATTTTACCAGCCTGTGTTTTGGGCAAAATGGTTAAATCCAAAAACAAATAGTTTGGATTCTCTACTTTATGTACCATATCCAAAGACACGCCTGGATAGTTAAGTGCTACCTGGCAGTCGGCAATGTTTTTGCCATAAACTAAGAGTTGTAGTTTTGGATTTTTCATGCCAACCCACCAGTTCGACGGGTCAACACGCTGTATGTTAATGGATTGTGAAAAAGTAGAAAAGATTACTACTTTAAAAAAAAGTATGGTAAAAAAAAGTTTGAGTTTCATAATAGCAAAGGATTTATTCGTTTTCATCATAGATTACCATGCAAAATAACAGATATTAACTATTTTTTCCCAAAAAAAACCTATTTACCTTTGACGATTGATGTAACTATGATGATGAAAAAATTATTCAATCCTGCTTTTTCTTTTCTTCTAAGCATTTTTTTGATTATTTTGCTTTTGATGGGGCAACCAATGCAGCTTGTTGCCCAAAACCTTTCAAGCAAAAAAATTACACCTGTGAAAACTGATAAATTAGTCATCTATCAAATGATGACTCGCCTGTTTGCAAACCTTGCTACAAATAATCAAATCAATGGCTCTATGCGCCAAAATGGTGTTGGTAAGTTCAATGATATCAACGATACGGCCTTACAAGCCCTCAAAAAATTTGGTATTTCGCACGTGTGGTACACAGGCGTAATTGAACATGCTACTATGGAAGATTTTAGTAACTTTGGAATTCCAAAAGATAACCCCCAAGTAATCAAAGGAATAGCTGGTTCACCCTATGCAATCAAGGATTATTACGACGTGAATCCGTTTTTGGCTGTAAATATCAAAAAACGGATGAGTGAGTTTGAAGCCTTAATCCAACGTACACATCAAAACGGCATGAAGGTCTTGATTGATTTTGTACCGAACCATGTAGCTCGAGAATATCACTCTGATGTAAAACCCAAAGAAATTAGAGATTTCGGCCAAGACGATGACAAAACAGTTAGTTTTAAAGCTTCTAATAATTTTTATTATCTACCCAATCAAGCCTTTGAACTGCCACAAGGTGTAACACCACCTGTAGCAGTAACACAAGCCTATCAGGAGGTTCCGGCCAAAGCCACAGGAAATGATGTATTTAGTGCCAAACCAAGCATTAACGATTGGTTTGAAACCATAAAATTAAACTATGGCGTTGATTACTTAAACAACCGCACAAATCACTTTGACCCAATACCTTCTACATGGCTGAAAATGAGGGACATTTTGACTTTTTGGGCAAAAAAAGGAGTCGATGGGTTTCGTTGTGACATGGCCGAAATGGTGCCTGCTGAGTTTTGGGGTTGGGTGATACCCGAAATCCAAAAAGTAAACCCTGCCATTATTTTTATTGCAGAAATCTACAATCCACAACAATATCATAACTACATCAAAAATGGTAAATTTGATTATCTCTATGACAAAGTGGGTTTGTATGATGCCATGAGAAGATTGATTGAAAATCGTCCTGAGGCCACTGTGGAGGACATCACAAGAGTTTGGCAACACGAATCTGGAGATATTTCGCAACACATGCTTCGGTTTTTAGAAAATCATGATGAACAGCGAATCGCCTCCAAATATTTTGGAAAGGATGCATTTAGTGCCATTCCTGCTATGGCGTTGTCGGCTACACTTCATACAGGGCCAGTAATGATTTATTTTGGACAAGAAGTGGGCGTAAAAGCTGAAGGGGCAGAAGGTTTTCAGGGTGACGATGGACGAACCACAATTTTTGATTTTTGGGGCGTTCCTGAATTTCAGGCATGGGTAAATGGCGGAAAGTTTGATGGTGGAAAACTAAATGCAAGTCAGAAAAAATTAAGAGGTTTTTACCAAAATTTACTCAAATTGGTTAATTCGAGCGATGCCATTAAAAACGGAGCGTTTTATGACCTGCAATATGTAAATGCTAACGGAAAAAGCCAAAACTATGATGGACGCAAAGTATATAGCTACCTACGTCATAGTTCCAAACAAAAACTCTTGATTGTTTGCAATTTTGACCAACAACGTAGTATTCAGACCTCCATAAACATACCAGACCATGCTTTTGAATTGTTGGGATTAAAAAAAACAGACACAATTGTTGCTACCGAAATATTCAGTCAAAAGACCAAAACGATGGTTGATGCCAATGGTTCAATTCCTGTGACATTAAATCCGAATAGTGTTTATGTGTTTGAACTAAAAAAAGCTCCCAAGAAATAATTTTATAGCCCTAACCTTTTATCATAATGCCTCGTAAACCGAATTTATCTTTTTGGCAAATCTGGAACATGAGCTTTGGCTTCATGGGTATCCAATTTGGATTTGCCCTCCAAAACGCCAATACAAGTAGAATTTTTGCCACACTCGGAGCAAATCCCGACGAAATACCAATTCTTTGGGTAGCGGCACCACTTACAGGATTAATTGTGCAGCCTATTATTGGTTATTTGAGCGACCGCACTTGGCATCCTACTTGGGGTCGCAGGCGGCCTTTCTTCTTCATTGGGGCACTTTTGGCAACTTTGGCTTTAATCATCATGCCTAATTCACCTGCACTTTGGGTAGCTGGGGGAATGTTATGGATTATGGATGCCTCTATCAATATCTCTATGGAACCATTTAGGGCATTTGTTGGCGATATGCTACCCGATGAGCAACGCACCAGTGGGTTTGCCATGCAGAGTTTTTTTATCGGAATTGGGGCTGTAGTTGCCTCACTCCTACCCACTATTCTTACCTCATTGGGTGTTCAGAATACCGCACCTGATATGCAAATACCCGATTCGGTGAAGTGGTCGTATTATTTGGGTGCATTTGCATTTTTTACGTGTGTGCTGTGGACAATCCTCAAAACAAAAGAATATCCTCCCGAAAACATGGAGGAGTTTTTGAAGGAAAAAGAGCAGGGTAGCCTCCTGGATGGCTTTCGAGAAACATTTACTGGAATTTTCAAAATGCCAAAAGTAATGAAACAATTGGCTCTGGTTCAGTTCTTTACATGGTTTGCTTTGTTTTGTATGTGGATTTACACCAATGCAGCAGTTACCAAAAATGTGTTTGGCACTACCGATACCACATCAGCCGCTTATAATGAAGGTGCAAACTGGGTAGGCGTTTGTTTTTCGGTGTATAGTGGAATTTCGGCAATCTTTTCCTTGTTTTTGCCTGCTATTGCCAAACGCTTGGGCCGCAAAATGACTCATTTGATTTGCTTAGTAGCTGGTGGTTTAGGACTTATTTCCATTGCCTTTGTAAGTTCAAAAGAGATGCTCTTGGTCTCTATGCTTGGTGTTGGCATTGCCTGGACAAGTATTTTATCTGTTCCGTATGCCATGCTTTCGGGCTGCCTGCCTGCCAACAAAATGGGTTATTACATGGGTGTATTCAACTTTTTCATAGTGATTCCACAAGTAATTGCCAGCCTCGGACTTGGTAAGTTTCTGCAAGCATTCCCATCTATTGAGCCAGTACATGTATTGGTAGGTGGAGGTGTATTGATGATGATTGGTGGGTTGCTGACCCTGAGAGTAGATGAGGATGAGAATATTATGTTGGAATCTTAATATGATAAGACAGAAACAATGGAGATTAGAGACAAGCAAACAAGTAAGATAACCAAATTGGCAAACCGTAGTATAGTGCTTCATCAATTTGTATTTTGCCTCTTGTGTATCTTAACACCTGCCTGTTCACAGCAACAAGAGGTAAGATTTTCAAAAGTGATGGCCTTACCTCAGCTTTCTTCTAAAACAGAAACCTTGCTCCAAATTGGAAAGTCGTTGCTGGGAACACCTTATGTAGCAAGCACCCTCGAACAAGCAGGCAAAGAGCAATTGGTTGTTAATTTGAACGAATTGGATTGCTGGACTTTTGTAGAACAGTCCATTGCCCTCACGCTAACCAAACACAGCAAAACTCCTAATTTTCAACAATTTAAGAAAATACTACAAGCCTTTCGCTATCGAAATGGCAAGATCAATGGATATGGTTCTCGCTTGCATTATTTCTTGGAATGGCTCGAACAGGCCAAACAAAATGGTATAATTAGCCTCGAAACAGAAAAAATTGGGGGTATTTCTGTTGTAAAAATAATTGATTTCATGAGTACACATGTGCAGTTTTACCCAGCTTTGCAAGACCAAGAAGCATACGAAACCGTGTTGGCGGCCGAGGCCAAATTGAGCCGACTAAATTGGTTTTACTTACCCAAAAACAAAGTCAAAGCAGCAGAATCTCAACTGAAAGAAGGGGATATTATTACCATTACTGCTGTGAAAGAAGGTCTTGATGTAGTTCATGAAGGTTTAGCCATCAAAAAAAATGGAAGAATTCACCTACTTCATGCTTCATTAGATTTCAAAGAAGTAGTAGTAAGCGCCGAACCATTGAGCGATTACCTCGCCAAAAACAAAGGTCAGTCGGGAATTATTGTAGCCAGAATATTGGAATAATTTACTTTTTGGCAACTGCCACCACTGCTATTTCAATATTTGCACCACCTGGTAAATTTGCTACACCAACTGTGGCTCTTGCAGGATATTCACCAGTAAAATAACTCCCATAGATTTTATTGACCTCCTCAAAATTAC
>JBGAVQ010000096.1:0-18290 GCA_044228045.1 Spirosomataceae bacterium | reverse complement strand
GATGACATATTTAGCGCATACAAACGACTTGTGCTCCCCAGTCCAATCAATTGTCCATTGGCAGGCCGCATATCAATCCCTAAAATTGTCTCTCCCATTTGCAAGCCCGTAATGGCCTTTGAAACAGGGGTAGCTATGGCCAAAGGACTGAAAATTAGCAAATTATTGGACTCGTCGAGTGCATAGGCCACAGGTGCCGACGGAATAGCCAAGCCTGTGATGTTTCCAGTTGGCAAATTACCGAGTTTGGTTAGCTTACCCGTGGCTAAATCTACTTGGTGCAACTCCCATTTAGTAGCTACCATCACGGCTGCCAATGCAATCTCTGTTGTGGGAGCAATATCAAAGCCTGCAACCATCGAAACATCCATTCCCAATGCCCCAACCTCAACGAGCGTACCGTTATTAGGTGGGTCTTGTTTGTAGAGTTTATCCGACTTGGCATCCAAATCATACAGAATAGTAGTAGAAGCACCTGCCACATTATTGGTGTAAGCAACAGCCTCAATACTTGGAGAGCTACCACCGTTGATAGTGCCGTCAGTAGCAGCTATAGTACCTGTTTCGGGGTGTAAACGTAAATTTTGCCCCTTGTTAGTGACCAATCGAATCCGATCTACGGTTGGGTTAAAATCTAATCCAACGGCAGTACCATCAATAGCAGTTGAAAGAGCCGAAGCACCAATCACCCTGGCAACGCCCGATTCTTGGTTGATGGCATAGAGTCTATTTTGGCTACTTACGCCATAAAGCTCTCCTGTTGCTGGTCGAAAATCTACTGAAACCAAGGCATCATTGGCTTGCAAACCTGTTAATGGTATAGTTGCTGTGGCAGTTTCGGAATTGTTGGCATTGATTTTTACTAACTGCTTGCCATCCACTAAGGCAAAAAACACCAAATCTGGCTTTGGTGTAGGTGTTGCCTCCTCGTTATTATCGCAAGCCGAAAAACTGACGATTCCAACGAAAAGTGCAAGCATGAATAGAAAAGAAGGTTTGTTGATTGAATACATGAGATGAACAGGTTTTGTTTACATAGGATTTATTACACCTGTATCTACGAATTTAAGTGGGGTTGGGTTTGGGAACTATCAAAAAAGTGAAGTAATTTGAATCCCTTATGCCGGAATTTTACTTACTTCGGGCATAAACATCTGTATCATGCTCAACGTCGAACACATAGGCATCGCTGTTAAAAACATTAGTGACGCTAATGACTTATTTTCAAAACTACTGAATGGTATCCCCTACAAGTCAGAACGTGTTGATTCCGAAGGGGTTACAACGTCATTTTTCTTGGTGAATCAAACCAAAATTGAGCTATTAGAAGCTACTAATCCCGATAGTGCCATAGCAAAGTTTATCGAAAAAAGGGGAGAGGGTGTCCATCACATTGCCTTTGAAGTAGCTGATATTGAGGCCGAAATGGAGCGGTTGAAGCGAGAAGGATTTACATTGCTTAACGAAAAACCCAAACGTGGTGCCGACAATAAATTAGTTTGTTTTGTTCATCCCAAAAGTGCCAACGGCGTGTTGGTTGAGCTTTGTCAAGAGATTAAAGGAGTAAACTGTTGAACTGAAAACTGAATCACCGCCGATTGTCGTCTCCAAGTACCATACTCAAATAACTCTCGTAACGTGTAATGGCTATTTCTCCTTCTTCAACTGCTTGTATGACAGCACATTTAGGCTCATTGATGTGTAGGCAGTTATGAAACTTACACTGCCCAAACCGTTCCCGCATTTCGGGGAAAAAATGATAGATTTCTTCCCTTTCTATATCAATCAGCCCTAATTCTTTGATACCAGGCGTGTCAATAATAAAAGTATCGTCACTGATTTCAAACATCTCAGCAAAAGTAGTGGTGTGTACCCCCTTGTTGGCAAAGGTTGAAACCTCAGAGGTTCGCAAGGTTAAATCAGGCGAGATACTATTCACCAACGACGACTTTCCTACGCCTGAATGCCCTGACAATAGACTGATTTTTTGATGCAATAAGACACTAAATTCATTTAAACCATCTCCTTTGACTGTAGAAGTAACGAGTGTTCCATAACCAATACTTCTGTACATAGCTGTTAGCTCATTTTGGTAGTCAATTAGGTCATTATCAAGCAAATCAAGTTTGTTAAAAATAATAGTAACGGGTATTCTGAACGACTCTGCTGTTACTAAAAAACGATCTATAAAACCAAGTGAAGTGCGTGGAAACGTGAGCGTTGCAATCAAAATGGCTTGGTCAATATTAGCGGCCAATATATGTGCCTGTGCAGTTTTATGAACCGACTGCCTAATGATATAATTTTCTCTTGGCAATATTTCGCTGATGATGCCAGTATTCTCGTTTTCGTCTTCTATCTCATAAATAACCTTATCACCCACTGCAATTGGGTTAGAGGTCTGAATACCTTTTATCTTGAATTTGCCCTTCAAACGGCACTGCAAAAGGTGTCCCCCCGCCGTACGAACATCGTACCACGAGCCAGTTGACCGCATCACAAGTCCTTGTTTGTAATTCAATTTATTCAAATTTTAGCGTATTGGAAATTCAATTTGATTCAAGCGTCCTCGCTTGAATTTTGTTTTGATTGGTGCAAAAGATTTTTTACGAATTCTGCAATCAAGGCTGTTGCACCTGTTTTACTTGACACGTAGTGACTGCTAATGGTTGCTTTTTGTTTTCGGAGTTCTTCGTTATCGTACAAAGGTTTGAAGTTAGCAAAAAGCTCCTCAGCATGTTGGATTGCCCATGCGATACCAGCCTCTATGAGGTCAGTGGCTTCTTGAAATTTTCGATAATTTTTATTTCCAAAAAAAATAGGTAAACCAAATGTGGCCGCTTCCAAAATATTGTGAAGCCCTTTGCCATAAGCCCCACCAATCCATGCAAAATCGGCGTATTGATACAATGACGAAAGCATCCCCACATTATCAATTATTATAACTTCACTGTTGCTAAGTGATTCATTAGTAAGGAGTTCAGAGTAGTTTGCTGTTGAACGCTTTATGCTATTTTTCCAGCGTTCTATTTCAGAATGATGAATTTCGTGTGGAGCAATAATCCATTTAATAGCCAAATAGGAGGGATGGTTAATCAGCGGAAGCAGCACATCTAAGTCTTCGTTCCAGCAACTTCCCACTACAAAAACGAGTGAATTTGCCTTGAAACTTTTCACTAAACTAATCTCTTTTCGAGCGTCTGCAATTTGTTTTACCCTATCAAAACGAGTGTCGCCTGCTAAGGTAACGTGCTTTATTCCAATGCCTTGCAAAAGTTGTAGCGACGTTTGATTTTGAACAAAAAAATGGGTTACTAATTGTAAAATCCCCCTGTAAAATCCACCATACCATTTAAAAAACGACTGATTTTCTCGAAAAATAGTGGAAATCGACAAAATCGGAATTTGACGAGTGTGCAACACTTGAAAGTAGTGATACCAAAACTCATATTTCACAAAAACGGCCAGCGAAGGCTTGGCCAACGCTACAAATCGTTGAGCATTAGTAGGCGTGTCAGCAGGTAGGTAACAAATCCAGTCTGCACCGTCGTAGTTTTTGCGTACTTCGTAACCCGACGGTGAGAAAAAAGTTAGCAGGATTTTGTAAGATGGAAATTGTTTTTTGAAGGCTTCCATCACTGGACGACCTTGCTCAAATTCACCCAACGAAGCACAGTGAAACCAAATAACAGGCTGATTTTGGAAAGAGCCTTGCTCAAAAAAAAGCTCCCAGTTTGCTCGGCCTTTTACCCATTTTTGGGCTTTGGTATTGAACAAAGCTGCTATTCTGATGGCAAAAGTGTAAGCCCAGATACCGATTGTGTAAAGAAAAGACAAGATTTTTGAGGTTGATTCGGAATCAAAAGTAGGTAAAACTGGTTAACGAACATAAGCAGTGCAGCACATTAAACTTTGATAGGCCACCAATTGTTATACTGATTATTGGTCTGACGGTTCGCTTGGGTGATATTGTCTGACCCGCAAACAACGTAACAAATTTAGTACTACTTAAACTTTGAATGTTTTCTAAACGAAAGACTTTATTTTTATGAATTGGGTTCAACTCACCGATATAGAGCAATTATCAGCTATCAACCAAGAGTCTAAAAACCAAACGGTTCTTATCTTCAAGCACAGCACTTCGTGTTCAACAAGTGCCACGGCCTTAGCCCGCCTCGAGCGCAAATGGAACCTTGATGAGCTAAGTGAAATAAAAACCTATTTTCTCAATTTACTTCGTTACCGCTCGCTATCCAATGCTATTGCCGATGCTTATCAAGTTGAGCATGAGTCTCCGCAAGTGCTGTTAATTCAAGACGGACAGTGTGTCTATCACGAATCGCACTGGGGTATCAGCTACGACGAAATCAAAGAGCAGTTGGTTCAGATATAGCTTCTGATACCATCCAATCAAAAGTGACAACTCGCTCTACATCAGGGTGAAGACTTAGTTCAACGGGACAAGTGCGAGCGGATCTTTCAAACTTAATGATTTCATTTTCAGTCAGGGGGCGTTCGGTAATCATTTGCAAGGTTACTTCTAACTTGGCTATTTTACGAGGAGGCTCTGCCGACATAATCTTGGTAATTTCCATAACCGAGCCCTTCAATTCGATACCCTCACGGCGAGCCAGAATCCCCATAATTGTCATCATACAAGAACCATAAGCCGTTGCTACTAAGTCGGTTGGTGAAAAAGCCTCGCCTCTGCCGTTGTTGTCGGTAGGGGCATCTGTAATAAGTTGAGTGCCCGATTGTAAGTGCGTAGCTTGAGTGCGTAAATCGCCCAAATAGATGGTTTTTGCGGTTGGCATAGGGTTTTGAATAGTAAAGTAGATTGTATTTTTAAACATAAAAATACTAAATTAGTTTATTTTGTAGGTTGTTGATGTAACTTTTTGCTATCTTTATTCGTATATTTGAAAACAGACCTTCAATAACGTGAGAATCCAGCGTTCAATCATATTATTTTTTGTTGTCGCCACAACAGTGGCACAGGTTGCCATGGCACAGCGACAACAACGTCGCCCTGCCACGGACAACGAAATTAGCGACTATCAATCACTGTTTGCCTATGGTATTACAACCAATACCAATGCCGGAATCATAGGTGGACTGGCACTCAAAAAGACCAGTTTGATTGGGCAAACTAAGGGAGGTCGCAATCAATACCACTATTTTGGCTTAGAGCTGCTCAATGTAAAACACGCCAAAGAAAAACAATTACAAGCCCCCAACGGTAGTCGGTTTATTTATGGCAAACAAAATTTTTTATTGTCACTACGTCCGCAATATGGCCGTGAGGTAGTGCTGTTCAAGCGTTCTTCCGAAGAAGGCGTTCAAATCAACGGTGTGTTGGCAGCAGGGCCTTCTATTGGTATAGTCAAGCCCTATTTTATTCAATATGAATACCGTCGTGGGGTAATTCGTACCGAGCCATACGATCCCAAAGTCCATACACAGTTCAACGCCATTATTGGCTCTGGTAGTTTTTTTGAAGGCTTTGATCAGTCCAAATTGGCAATAGGTGGTAACTTAAAAGCTGGAGTTAATTTTGAGTTGGATGCTTTTCGTACCAGTAGTATTGGCTTAGAAATTGGCTTCTTAGCCGAAAAATTCTCGAAAGACATTATCATTTTCCCCGAAGCTAATAATCAAAGTTTCTTTACATCGGGGTATATTACTTTGTATTTGGCGAATAAAAAATAAACATGGCATTTCAAAAAAAAGGTCAGTGAGGCATATTTCCTCGCTGGCCTTTTTTTGTGATAAACCACAATTAACGAGAGCGAAATTCAAACTCTTTTGTCATTTTAACTGTTTTTTTAAGGAAAGTAACCGACCTTTGTACTTAAATACAGTATCTAAAATTCAGCCTTATTCCGCATGATTGAGTTACCTGTTTTGAATCCGACCACTACTAATCGTAAACCCGATTGGCTTCGAGTAAAACTACCCACCGGCCCCGACTACGCCCGTGTACGCAAACTGGTGGACGAATACAAACTGCACACCATCTGTCAGTCAGGCAATTGCCCCAACATGGGTGAGTGTTGGGGAGCAGGTACGGCAACCTTCATGATTTTGGGAAATGTCTGTACCCGTAGTTGTTCGTTTTGTGCCGTTGCTACTGGCCGACCCAATGAATATGATAGTGATGAACCTCGTAGAGTAGCTGAAGCGATTAAGTTAATGCAAGTAAAACATGCTGTAATTACATCAGTGAACCGTGATGAACTAAAAGACCGTGGCGCCGAAATCTGGTACGAGACAGTTCGTTTAGTCAAAGAATTATCACCACAAACAACCATCGAAACCCTCATTCCAGACGTAAAAGGCAATTGGGATGCCCTGATTCGCATGATTGAGGCCGGACAAGAAGTGGTATCTCACAACATGGAGACCGTAGAACGGCTTTATCGTGGTGTGCGCCCACAAGCTAAATATACACGTAGTTTAGAACAGATTAAGCGGATAAAAGACTATGGTAAACGCACCAAAACAGGTATTATGTTAGGTTTAGGTGAAACAGTGGACGAAGTACTAAAAGCAATGGATGACCTCGCCGAAAACGGTTTGGATGTACTCACGCTGGGTCAGTATTTACAGCCAACCAAAATGCACCACGAAGTGCTGGAGTGGATTCACCCCGAAAAATTTGCCATGTACAAAGCCGAAGGCCTTCAGCGAGGCTTTAAGTATGTAGAGTCTGGCCCATTGGTTCGGTCAAGTTATCATGCCGAGAAGCATATTTAACGATGCGTTCTTCTCACTACGATTATATTATTGCGGGCGGTGGCATGGCGGGCTTGAGTCTGGCTTACTACCTGAATCAGAGTCGCTTACGAACCAAGAAAATCCTGGTTATTGACCGAGAACAGAAAAATAAAAACGACAGAACATGGTGTTTTTGGGAAAAAGGTGAGAGTGCCTTTGAGTCAATTGTTCATCGCCACTGGCAAAAGGTTTGGTTTCATGGGACTAATTTTTCTGAATGGCTTAATATATCGCCTTATCAGTACAAAATGATTCGGGGAGAACATGGTGTTTTTGGGAAAAAGGTGAGAGTGCCTTTGAGTCAATTGTTCATCGCCACTGGCAAAAGGTTTGGTTTCATGGGACTAATTTTTCTGAATGGCTTAATATATCGCCTTATCAGTACAAAATGATTCGGGGGATTGATTTTTATACATTTGTTCATGTTAATCTAACTCAAAATCCAAACATTACCTTTCTGTATTGCGACATCCAGAATGTTTCTGATGAGGGTGTTGTAACCGATTTTGGAACATTTTCTGCCGATTGGATTTTTGATAGCACCTATCGTTTACAGCTTAATCAGCCCCAAAACCATAATTTGCTTCAACATTTCAAGGGATGGGTAGTAAAAACACCTTCGCCAGCTTTTGACCCAACGCAGGCAACCATGATGGATTTTAGAATAAACCAAGGTGGGGATTGTCGCTTTTTTTACGTTTTACCCAGTTCTTCAACTGAAGCACTTATTGAATACACACTGTTTTCAGAACATCTTTTGTCAGCCTCCGAGTATGACGAAGCACTAAAAAACTATTTTGATAAATATTTGAATATCAAAGAGTTTGAGGTGCTTCAAGAGGAGTTTGGCGTAATTCCTATGACTGACGAGCCTACCCAGGAACACCCAAGTGGTCGGGTAGTACGCATCGGTACAGCAGGTGGAAGCACAAAGCCATCCACGGGCTACACCTTCATGCGAACGCAACGAAATCTTCAAGAAATGGTAGAGAACTTGGTGGATTTTGGCGAACCATTCCGTTGGAAAGAACCCCTCAAAAAGCGGTTTTATTGGTACGATAGTATTTTTCTGCATGTGTTTGAACAAAAACTACATCCTCCCAAAGATATTTTTACTTGCCTATTCAAAAGAAACCGTGCAGCTAAGGTTTTTCAATTTTTGGACGAAGAAACACCATTTCCTTCTGAGTTTTTATTGATGGCAACTTTGCCCATCAAACCTTTCCTCAAAGGCTTAGTCGGTATGATTTCCCGAAAGATGTTTGGTTAATTTCATAGAAAAAGAGAACTTTGCCCCATACTCACGACTTAACAATCAATACTAATATAAAATGCCTTATCTTTTCACTTCGGAATCTGTATCGGAAGGACACCCAGATAAAGTTGCCGACCAAATTTCAGATGCCCTCATTGACAACTTCTTGGCTTTTGATCCTAACTCAAAAGTAGCTTGCGAAACCTTAGTTACCACTGGGCAAGTGGTGCTTGCAGGTGAAGTAAAAACAAAAACCTACCTCGATGTTCAGCAGATTGCTCGTGAAGTAATCCGCAAAATTGGATACACCAAGTCAGAGTATATGTTTGAGGCAAATTCATGTGGAATTTTGTCTGCAATTCATGAGCAAAGTGCCGATATCAACCAAGGTGTTGATCGCCAAGCCGGAGAAGATTTTGAGTCGAAAGCTAATGCACAAGGTGCTGGTGACCAAGGCATGATGTTTGGGTATGCAACCAAAGAAACAGACAATTATATGCCTTTGGCGCTGGATTTGGCACATAAGATTTTGCAAGAAATGTCAGCTATTCGCAACAACGAACTGGCCTTATTGCCATACCTTCGCCCCGATGCTAAGTCGCAAGTGACCATTGAATATAGCGATGACAACGTGCCACAACGCATTGATACCATTGTGGTTTCGACTCAGCACGATGATTTTGATGAAGAAGCCACTATGTTGGCAAAAATTAAGACAGACATTATTAACATCGTGATTCCGAGGGTAAAAGCACAATTGAAGCCCGAACTCCAAGCACTGTTCAACGATCAAATTACCTACCACATTAACCCAACAGGTAAGTTTGTAATAGGTGGACCACATGGTGACACTGGTTTGACAGGCCGTAAAATCATCGTAGATACTTACGGTGGCAAAGGCGCACACGGTGGTGGAGCTTTTTCGGGCAAAGACCCATCAAAAGTGGACCGCTCGGCTGCCTATGCTACTCGCCACATTGCCAAAAACTTAGTGGCGGCTGGTGTTTGTGACGAAATATTAGTGCAAGTTTCGTATGCCATTGGTGTAGCCCAGCCATGTGGCATTTATGTAAATACTTATGGAACGGCCAAAGTTGGATTAAGTGATGGCGAAATAGCTCAAAAAGTAGAAACTATTTTTGATATGCGCCCTTATGCTATTGAGCAACGCCTCAAACTCCGTAACCCAATTTACTCCGAAACAGCTGCTTATGGCCACATGGGCCGTGAGTCAGAAATCGTTGCCAAAACATTCAAAGGCCCCGAAGGAGAAAAAACGGTTGAGGTTGAACTCTTCACTTGGGAAAAATTAGATTATATTGACAAGGTGAAGGCTGCATTCGGTTTGTGATTCTCAAACTGTTCAAGGCTATAAAAACAAAAAAAGCTGTCGGAATATTCCGACAGCTTTTTTTGTTAAAATTCGTCATCTTCAACTGTTGCCAGCAAGGCAGGTTTGATAGATACTTTATCCTTAGCTTTTTCTTTGAATTTCTTTAATTGAGCTTTCATGGCTTCCAAAGCTAAATCAGTTACTTCCTCAAAACTTGAACCTTCCTCCTTCACAAACATCGAAGACCCCGGTACATTCAATTTAATTTCAATCACTTTATTATGTACTTTACTGGAATCACCCTTAGATAATCGAAGAAAGACTTCACCCCCAGTAATCCGGTCATAAAATTGGTCAAGTTTATTAAGTTTGGCCTGGATGAAGTCGAGCAGTTTTTGATCTGCGTCGAAATGAATCGAATGCACTTGCAGTTTCATACGCACAAAAGTTTAATAGGTGAATGAATAATTATCATAATTTCAATGAACTTCCCATTTTATTCACTGCTTTGGATGAATAAGGGGGTAATCTCAAAAGATGAATCTAACGTAGGGATTCCGAATGAGAAAGTCAAGCCTTTTATGTAAAAATTTCAAGGTAGTTGAAAGATATACTTCCGTAAAAATTCGTTTAATTTGAATATGAGTAAGTTAGCGATCAAAGACCTTTTTTTTCTTAATTTTTTTCTTGATGCCAAGAAAAAAAAATCTCATGTTCTAACTGTTTGCACGAAACAATTTATTGTGTTTAGTCTGCGATGGTTGTTTGTACAGTTTGTTTTGACATTTGTCTTTTGGGGGGCAGTGTGGGCGCAGCAAAGTAGTAAAGTCATTATTTTAACAAATGACCGAATAGCAGTTCAACCCAAGAGTTTTTTTATAGAAAGTGTGCTTGACGACAGGAACAATACTGGACTTTTAGGCACAATTATCCAAAATGGAAAAAAAGTTTCAGTCACACTCAAAGGAGGTGTAGAGGCTGAATTACAACGTTATTTAAAACAAAACTTGTCTCGAAATACCAACTTACAACCAATAGTGCTAAGAATTCGAGAATTTTCGTTGAATGAGTCTTTCACCTCATCGTCACGTATTAGTGGTAAATGCCAGCTTAACTTGGAGTTTGCCGTACAGAAAGAAGGTAAATTAGAAACCCTCACAACGTTTCAGACTGGAGTTGAGTTTGCACATCCGCCACGTGAATACGATTTGTATGAGTCATTTATTCGTAAAATGTTAGGCAATGCCTTGCAACATTTTAATCAGTGGATGAACCTCAATGCCGCAGGTAATCCTATCTTGGCCAAAGGGGTAAAAGTTACCTTTACAGACTATGCTCTTAACCAAGCTGGGAGCGATACTGTTTTTTATGACCCCGATAGACCCCTTGTTTGGGCTGATTTTCAGCGAAAAGCCCCACCATTGACCAAATTTGCGGCGGCAGTTTATACCAGCATTGGTTATGAAGCCAGGGCTACGGTAGTAAATCAGCAAATTGTGCTTAATATCAAGATGAAAGTATTTTTGATTAAAAGCAATTCGTGGGTGCAGCCACATGCCAAAGAAAGTTATGCGTTACGACACGAGCAACTGCATTTTGACATTACTAAGTTAGTAGCCGAGCGTTTCAAGCAAAAAGTATTGTCCGAAGAACTCCCCCCTGATGACTATGACAGCCGCCTTCAATATATTTACTTAGACTCATTTAGAGAAATGAACAAAATGCAGGAGCAATACGATGGCGAAACACAACACAGTTTAATACGTTCAGAACAAAATCGATGGGATGAAAAGGTATCAACAGCCTTAAAAACGATTCTGGAAAATCGAAAAAAAGATTGACTTTTAGAAAATAATCGTATCTTTGCACCGTATTCGTTTGATTTCTGTATTAGCATTTGGCGTATTTGTTCTTTTGCTGCAGAGAATTAGGCGTATTTGTAGCAAAAATTGTATTTAAAACTCAGAGAAAATGAACATTTATGTAGCAAACGTTAGTTACGGGTCAACTGACGATGATTTGAAGGATTTGTTTGAAGCGTATGGTGAAGTGACTTCTGCCAAAATTATTATGGACAAGTTTACTGGTCGTAGTCGTGGATTTGCATTTGTTGAAATGCCAAATGATAGCGAAGGCCAAGCAGCCATTAATGCTTTGAACGAAAAAGACTTTATGGGCAGAAACCTCGTTGTAAACGAAGCAGCTCCTCGTGAAGAACGCCCCAAAAGAGAATTTAAACCTCGCAACGAGTATTCGAGAGATAACTCAGGCGGTGGTTATGGCGGAAACCGTGAACGTCGTGATAGCAACGATCGTTACAACAAGCGGTACTAAAATTTGATATTTAAGATTGATAAATCATAATTAGTTGATTTTCAACTAAACCAAGATTTCTTATCGTATGAAAAGCCTATCATTTTTGATAGGCTTTTCTTTTTTATGACATAGAGCGGCCTTAATCCTATACTTCTTTCCAACCTACTCGCAATACTTTTGCGTTCATGCCTACTTTCTCAAAGAATTGTAACCAAAATAGTTGTTGCGCCGACAGGTTGTCGGTTGGTGATTTTACTTCTACAAACTCATAGCCATGGTCGGTCCAAGTAAACAAATCTGGAAACCCGTGGGTATTTTCTCGCATATTTTTGGCCATTTCGAGCAAAATTTTGCCTAATATTTGTATTGGAATTCGCTCGAATACAACCCGAACTACCTCATCGGTGTCTTCAAACCAATCTATCAGCGGATTGACACTGCCTGTTTTTTCGACAAGCATTTGATTGACATGACTCTTCAAAACTTCCTGATTCTCAAATAGTTCCAGTCGTTCTACCAAACGATTGCGCCGTTTTTCCCAGAACTGAGGTTTGTATAAATCAGAAGGCGTGCGTTGGAGTGGGTGGTGAATGGCCATAGAATCAGTATCAAAAACAATATCCCAAAACAACAGGCCAAAAATACTGCGCCATAGGTGATTTTCAGAAAAAACGGCACGACTACCCTGCTGTAAATAATAGTCAATAGTACCTGCTTCAACCTGATATTTCCAGACAGGGTCAATCAAAATGCTATCCGATTGATGAAGCTGCTGTGTGGTTGATTTTTTGATGCGCTTTTTTTGTAGCTCTGCTTCTAATCGGCTCAAGAAATCAATGGCAAAAAAATGCTCATCAGCGTTTTTGGGTTCAAATGAAATCTGCTGGCACAGCACACGGGCTTCTTCTATATTCTTGGTTTTGTACAAAATTCTTACTTGGCGTTCTCGTGAAGGAGGTTCGTTGGTAAGTCTGAAAATAGCTAAGGCTTGGTCAAAAAGTTTTTGTCGTTCTAAGTAGATTCCAACTCGTAGCATAAGGCGTTCGTAGCTGGGCAATGCTACCTCGCTGAGCGTGGGGCGGTATTTTTCGGACCAATCCAAAAACCAATTATGAAGTTCAATGGCTTCAATGCCAGCTTCTTGCATCAAGAAAAAATCCTCTTTCGCTATAGAGATTAGCAGCCTGTCTTCGGCCTCTTGGCGAGTAGCAAATTGGGCAACTAATTTGTCTTCGTCAAACTCTTGATATTGCCTGATGCCCAAATCCCGCATCACAAACTCTGTCATTTCGGCATGACGATTGCCAAAAAAGAGAAATTTGAACATCATGGTTTCTTGCTCAAAATTTACTTTAATGATTTCGTCCTCTAATAGGTTGGTAACTTCTTGAAAATCAATATTTTCTAAAAACCAATCAAGTAGTTCTTCTTTTTTAATCGAAGCCTTGCCTTTGATATCTTGCTGAAGTGTTTTGCCAATAGCGAGTAGCTCTGCCTTTGTGAAAATATCTAATAGTTCTCCCGCCCTTGTAATATGACGAATAGAAATAGGTTCAATAAATTGGTCGGAAAGTAAGATTTTGATGCAAGTTGAAATATCGTGAATCTCGGAATAATTTAACTTCTTAATTTTGAAAAATGCCCCTCTACGATTACAAAACCTAACAAAAAGACACTGGGCATCTTCAGGAAGTTCATTGAATTTTTGAAGAAAAAGAATCTCTGCCTCATTTAGAATTGAAGCATACTTATCTTGTACAAAGCGCAAGAGGTAGCGAAAATTGTCTAAATAATACTTGGGAGGGAGTTCAATTTTTTGTTGTTCCATCTTGTTAAAATGGTAATTTTCCTAAATCTACATTACCTCCTGACAGAATTATTCCAACTTTTTTTCCTTCAAATTGCTGTTTGTTTCGGATAACGGCTGCCAACGGAACAGCGCACGAGGGTTCGATGATGATTTTCATACGTTCCCACACTAATTTCATAGCTGCAATAATCTCTGGGTCTGACACCAACAGAATGTCTTTGACGTGCCGGAGTATAATTTCTAAAGTTTTTTCGCTCAAATTGGTCAATAGCCCATCGGCAATGGTTTTTACAAAGGGGGCTTTTTCAACTTTTCCTGACTGAAACGATAAGATGGCATCGGCAGCACCTTCGGGCTCGCCAGCTATTACTTGGGTATTGGGGTATAAATAATGGGTTACTAAGGCTGTGCCACTAAGCAGCCCACCACCGCCTACGGGCGTTAGTATGCAATCAAATTCGCCATAATCTTCCATCAATTCTTTAGAAGCGGTGGCTTGACCAGCAATGACACGATAGTCATCAAAGGGATGGATGAAGGTTGCACCTGTTTTGGCAATTACTTCATTTACAGTGTCTTCACGAGCTTGGAGGGTGTTTTCACAAAAGAAAACCTCCGCCCCATAACCTGCCACAGCATCCGATTTTACTTTGGGCGAATTGTTGGGCATCACAATATATGCTTTTGTTCCAACCATTTTGGCTGCATAAGCAATGGCCTGTGCATGATTGCCAGAAGAATGGGTGGCTATGCCTTTTTGTTGCTCTGTTTTACTGAGCGATAGCACTGAATTGACTCCCCCACGAGCCTTAAATGCACCAATTTTTTGAAAGTTTTCGCACTTAAAATAAATAAATGCACCTGTCAACTGATTGATAGTTTGGCAAGTTAGCACAGGAGTCCGATGCACATAAGGGCGGATGCGCTCGTGAGCAATTTCGATGTCCGCAAGAGTTGGGGTAGATAGCATTGGTTTGTTGTTTGGACAAAAATACAATTGCAAATCTATTTCTGAACTTTCTGGTCGGTCGAAATGTAAATTAACTGAACGACTTATTGGTTTTTCCCTTATTTTTCCGTTCAATTGTTTGTAGCATGGGAAAATCTTATGGCTTCACGCTATTATTCACACATTTACTCATTGACAAATGAAACTTATCAAGGTTGCGGCAGGTGTACTAAACCAAACTCCTTTGGCCTGGGAGACTAACAAAAAAAATATTTTAGATTCTATTGAAGAGGCTAAAAATCAACAGGTTAGCTTGCTCTGCTTACCCGAGTTGTGTATAACAGGTTATGGCTGTGAAGATATGTTTTTTGCCAGCAGTACATGCCAAATGGCAGCCCGAATTTTGGAAGACATTGTGCCTCATACTTGGGACATTATTGTGTCGGTAGGCTTGCCTGTTCACATCAATAATCGTGTTTATAACGCTGCTTGCTTGATTTCTAATAAACAAATTAGGGGATTTGCACTGAAACAAAATTTAGCCAATAACGGCATTCACTACGAAACTCGTTGGTTTCATGCTTGGCCAGCCGGTGAGCGTACCGAAATCAAGATTGGAAATTTTGGCTATCCAGCTGGTGATTTACTTTTCGATATTTCGGGCGTGAAAGTTGGCTTTGAAATTTGCGAAGATGCCTGGATTGCCAATCGCCCTGGACGTTCGTTGTATCAAAGAGGAGTCGATATCATTCTGAATCCTTCGGCGAGTCATTTTGGATTCTTCAAAACCTTTACTCGTGAGCGCCTCACGCAAGAGGGCTCTCGAGCCTTTGGCTGTGCATACATTTATACCAATTTGCTTGGTAATGAGTCGGGTAGGGCTATTTTTGATGGTGATGCCATGATAGCGCAAGCGGGCGAAATGTTGGTGTCGGGTAAGCGGTTTGGATTTACTGACCATTATTTTGTGACAGCCGTTATTGATGTAGAGAAAACCCGCTTAGACCAAACCCAAAACCGCACAAGTTTTAATGCAACAGCGCAAAATTTGAAAGTAAACGTTGATTTTGAGTTTGATGACATCAAACCTGAACAAAATGTGTATGCACTCGAAGATTGGGAGGCGAAGGGTTATCAGAAAGAGGAAGAATTTGCACGAGCAGTGGCTTTGGGCTTGTTTGATTACCTTCGTAAGAGTCGCTCAAATGGGTGGGTGATTTCGCTTTCGGGTGGGGCAGATTCGTCGGCTATTACGGCACTTTGTTATTTAGCCATCGAATTGGGTATTGAAAGTTTGGGGATTGAAAAATTCAAGCAAAAATTGAGTTATATCAAAGCGATTCAAGATTGCCACACAACCAAAGAAATTGCCAATAAAATGATTTTTAATGTGTATCAAGGTACGCAAAATTCATCGTCGGCTACTCGAAATTCGGCTACCATGCTGGCCAATGACCTGAACACTACTTTTTATGATATTGACATCAACAACATTGTAGAAGAATACAAAGGCTTGATTCAGAATGCTATAGGACGAAGTTTGGCTTGGGCAACAGACGATATTGCCCTTCAAAATATTCAGGCACGGGTGCGTGCGCCAAGTGCGTGGTTGTTGGCAAATTTGAATAATTGTTTGTTGTTGGCAACGTCTAACCGTTCGGAGGCGGCAGTTGGATACGCTACCATGGATGGCGACACTTCGGGCTCGATAAGCCCTTTGGCTGGTATTGATAAATTTTGGCTTAGAAAATGGCTTCTGTGGCTTGAAAACGTAGGTCTGGGTGGAAAATTGAAAATAGCTGGATTGAATGGTGTCAATAATTTGCAGCCCACAGCCGAACTTCGCCCATTGACCAACCACCAAACCGACGAAGAAGACCTAATGCCTTATGATGTGCTCAACGAGATTGAAACAGTAGCCATTAGAGATAAACAGCCGCCAGTTGAAGTATTTAAAGTATTGCAAATGAAAGTGGGTGACCAATATTCAAAAGAAAAATTAGTATTGTGGATTGAACGTTTCTTCAAATTGTGGAGTCGAAACCAGTGGAAAAGAGAACGTTACGCTCCGGCTTTTCATGTAGATGATCGTAATCTTGACCCTAAAACCTGGTGCCGTTTTCCTATCTTGTCAGGTGGCTTTGAAAAAGAATTGGCCGATTTGCGTGAGTATGCCGAGCATGGCAAATTGAAACAAGAACGAAAAGGAAAAATTGGCTTTGGCGCAGGTTGGTAAAAAAGCAAAATAGAACTTTACTCTTTATGATAAATACCCTAATTTTTGACCTCGGTGGCGTGTTGATTGACTGGAATCCTGAGTATGTTTTTCGTGAGTTGATTCCAGATGAAGCAAAGCGAAAATACTTTTTTGAAAACATTTGTACACACGATTGGAATTTAGAGCAAGACGCTGGGCGGCCGCTTAAAGAGGCTACCGACTTGTTAGTGAAGCAGTTTCCTGAGTGGGAGGCAGAGATTGTTGCTTATTACGGACGCTGGCATGATATGCTGGGTGAACCTGACTACGGAACTTTAGATTTGTTAAAAAAAGCCATTGATCATCCTGATTACCAAGTGCTTGCTTTAACTAATTGGGCTGCCGAAACATGGGATTGGGTGTTGAAAATTGAACGATTTCAGTTTCTACATTGGTTTGATGGCGTGGTGGTTTCGGGACAAGAAAAAGTACGAAAACCCTATCCCGAAATCTATCAAATCTTGCTCAATCGCTATGCTATTCAACCTGAAACCGCCGTTTTTACGGACGATAACCTTGCCAATGTAGAAGCCGCCAAGACACACGGACTTTATGGGGTTCATTTTCAGACATCTGCCCAACTACGGCAAGAATTGACTAACATGGGTGTTTTTTTATGAAATTTGAGTTGACGAAGAGGGCTGTTATGTAGCAAAAATGTTTCTTGCAAAATGCCTAAGAATATGGACGTAAACTTGTATCTTGGTTGAAAATATTGATACAAAAAACGTTACTTGTGAACATCTTAATCGCTACTGATAAATTTAAAGACTCGCTCACGGCACGTGAGGTATGCGAAGGCTTACAAAGGGGAATTATGCAAACTTTTCCCTCTGCAAATTGTGAGATACTCCCCTTAGCCGATGGCGGCGAAGGCACGCTCGAAACGCTCCAATCGGTTTGGGGAGGTGTTTTTGTGAATTGCCAAGTAAATGACCCACTTGCTCGCAAAATCAACGCTAATTATCTGTGGATAGAAGCAACCCAAACTGCTGTTATAGAAATGGCAAGGGCTTCGGGCATTGAGTTGTTATTGCCTCACGAGCGTAATTGTTTATATACCAATACATTAGGTACGGGAGAGTTAATAAATGATGCCCTTGAAAAAGGCGCAACCACCATTGTGCTTACCGTTGGTGGAAGTGCCACCAACGATGCCGGCATGGGCATGGCATCGGCATTGGGCTATGAGTTTTTAGATAAAAATAATGAAGTGCTTGTACCCATAGGCAAAAATTTAAGTGAAGTCCATACCATAAAAGTCGATTACTTACATCCCAAATTATCGCAAACAAACTTCATTGTAGCTACCGACGTAACGAACCCATTTTATGGTAAAGATGGGGCAGCATACGTTTTTTCTCCCCAAAAAGGAGCAGATGACCAAGCGGTTGAATTGTTAGACGAAGGCTTGAAAAATATTGCACGTGTTTGTCAGCAATATTTCGGAAAGGATTTACAAACCTATGCAGGTAGTGGAGCAGGCGGAGGGATAGGAGGGGGGGCAGTTTGCTTTTTGGATGCTCAAATTGTGTCGGCAGCTGATTGGATTTTGGAGGTAAATCAAGTAGCCGAAAAACTCAAAAATACTAA
>JBGAVQ010000095.1:0-18329 GCA_044228045.1 Spirosomataceae bacterium | reverse complement strand
AAGCCAGTTAATAAATTTTTGGGCAAGGAGTGCATCTATATCAAAATAACGCTTCGTAACAGCCCAACCAAAAGGCTTGCCAGGTTCGTCTTGCCAAGCAAGCCAAGTATGAATTAGGGCTTTTGAATGGTAACGTTCAGGATACCTTTTGAGAGATTTTTCTTCTATTTCTGATAAGATTTTTTCTGCAAATGGTTGCAAATCATCTCCTTGTGGAATTAATTCAATGATGAAGTCTTCTAAAATGCCCGTTTTGAGGTTGTTAGGCATTACCCAAATTCCTATTGTAGGTTTTCTATGGGGACCAGTAATAATTTCACCATCAGCTTGTGGAAGTTCATTTAAGGGATATCCATTCGCTACAAACTTCTTACTTACTTCTTTCCATCTTTTCAACAAATCTTCATCCGCATCTATAACAATACCTAATTTTTGAGTGCCGGATTCGAGAAGACGAGCAGGAATTGAATCTAATAATTTAGATATGTTTTCGCAGTTAATAATCTCAAAACCAACTTTTTGCTTAGTTGCTTTTTCAAAAAGATGTGTAATGAAATGTAAGTCGTTGGGACTCTCTACAAGCAACTTAAAATTCTCTTTAGGCATATTTAGCGAGTTTCAATGTCTTGTTCAGTCGCCACAAACAATGTTTCAGCATCATATTCAATAGCTTCGATGTTACCATCAAAATTCTCAAGTCTGATTTGTTTGCCAAAATCATCAGGCTTTTGTTGGTGATTTAATACTTTAGCAAAAGAATTAATGCAATCGCTACTGTGTGTAGTGGCAAATACTTGAACATTAAGGCGTTCGGCAAGGTGAAAAATAATTTCCCATAATTTCTCTTGAACAGAATAGTGCAGGCCGTTCTCAAATTCGTCAATGAGCAAGTAGCCGTTTTCGCAATTGACCATTGCTAAAATGATGGTCAAGATGCGATTGATGCCATCGCCCATTGAGCGGAGGTTTGTTATTTCTCCAGTAGATAGTCGTACTATCGGCCGTTGCTTTGTTTCAAAATATTTACTATCACTTTTTGATACTGGAACAAAGTTAAATTGTTCGATATCACTGTTTAGAATTCTAAGGCTTTTAATAACATATTTTTCCTTTTCTTGATTGAGTGAAATAGTTGACCAATTATTGATAGCATCTTTTTGTAAATCCTGAAATATGGAGGAAGAAACATACCTTGTTTCTTCTTTCCTTTTGCCGTTTAGTGGCTCTCTAATTTCAAAAAGCCTTAACAAGTTCATACCTAAACCTGTCGTGATATGCTCACCGTTAGACTTTTTAATGACTAATGTTGGATTATAGTTATGTTGTGTATCAGACAAATTAAAAGTCAGATATATATTTTTAACATCATCACCAACATAGATCTTAGTGTCAATATCTTTCTTATAAAATATATTGCTAATTATTTCAGAGACACCCTCATTTAAAAATTCCCCATTACCATCATCAGCTGTAAAATTTTCCAATCGCTGTTCAAGAATACTTTGAATAGCATTCATTGGATTAGAAGCACCTAAAATCATAACCGCCTCTAACAAACTACTTTTCCCCGTATTATTCTTACCCACAATCAAGTTTACTCTTCCGAGTTTTTCGATGCGGAGGTATTTTAGATTTCGATAGTTCTTGATTTCTAAGGAATTAAGCATAACCTACGAGATTTTTGGTTCTTCGTTGATTTATACGGGACGAAGGTTGCCTGTGGGGACACAAGCAACGGCATCAGCCATTGTCTGTGTAACTACTGGGACGCATAGTCTGGGGCGCACAGCCGGACAATTCCCGTAATAAGTTATAGTTGAACCAGATTTTTCTTTGCTCAAAACTACATTTTTTCTATCCTTGTAACAAATATAGAAACAATACGTTCATGCACTCCCTTAGTTACCCCATTGGCACGTTTAAATATGCTGGCCCGTATTCGGCAGCAGAACGGGCAAGTTTGATTGCCGAAATAGCATCATTGCCTCGCCGCTTGCGAGAAGCCGTAGCAAACCTAAGCCCAGACCAATTAGACACACCTTACCGCCCCGAAGGCTGGACAGTGCGCCAATTGCTCCACCACGTACCCGACTCACACGCCAACGGGTACATTCGCACGAAGCTAACACTTACCGAAGATACGCCAACCGTAAAGCCCTATGCCGAAGACCTTTGGGCTATGTTACCCGATACTTTTGAGATTCCGATTGAAACCTCTTTGGTTATGCTCGATGTCATTCACGAGCGGTGGGTGTGCATCTGGCAAACCATGAAAGAAGCTCAATTTGAGCGGCAGTATTTTCATCCCGAAAGCAAGGCTTATACCTCGTTAGACACTCAGTTAGGTTTGTACGCTTGGCATGGTAATCACCATTTGGCACACATTACAGAGCTAAAAAAACGAATGGGTTGGTGAATCTTGAGACAAGAGAAAATGAGAAGTGAGCCGCAATGAACATTGACAAGAGAAACTTCAAGCGTAGCTATTTATCCCATTGGCAAGGTTAGCTCAATAGTAGTACCTTGATTAAAAGCCGTTTGAATAGATAATAGCCCTTTGAGTTCTTCAACTCGTTTTTCCATATTGGCCAATCCGTTGCCTTTGCCTTTACTGGTTTTGAGGTCAAATCCCACGCCGTCGTCGGTGATGTGGAGGTAGAGTTTTTGGTCTTTTTTGAAAATATCAATCCACACGTGTTGGGCTTTGGCGTATTTGGCTACGTTGTTGAGAGCTTCCTTAAAAATCAAGTAAAAATTGTATTGTTGATTAGAAGGTAGCTTGTACCCTTGCAACTCATCGGCAATATTGAACTGATAGTCAATGCGTTCAGAATCAAGAATTTCGGTTGCAAATACTTTCATTTTGTTAGCAATGCTTTCGATACTATCGTTCATGGGTTTGGTTGTCCAGATAATATCTCGAATGGTCTCAACCGTGCGTTGGGCGTTCTGACTAATGGTGCTTAGGAGTTCTTTGATGGTAGGGTTCTGGTCTGAAATCTGCCGATTGGCCGCCTGACTAAGCATAGAAATACTACTGAGGGTTGCACCCAAATCGTCGTGCAAATCACGGGCAATTTGGGCTCGCATTTTTTCAGAGAGGCCCATTTGTCGAATGGTTTCGGCTTGGGCTTTCTGTACTTGCTCGATTTCTCGTAATCGTACCCGATACACCCAATAGCCTGTTCCAAAAAACAACAAGACCAATGCTCCTGCCAACAAACCAATCCACCAAGCCTTTTGGCGAATCTCGGCTTCCTGGGCTTCTTTAATTTGGGTTAGGCGGTGGTTTTCTTTGTCTTTCCGAAAAGCCTCGTATTTGAGTTCAATCACTTCGGCTCGTACCTCGTTTTTTTTGTTGGCAAGCGAATCACTTAACTCCTTAAAAGTTTTGTAGCTATTGAGGGCTTTTTGGTAGTTGCCAAGTGCCTGATAGGTTTCGGAGATTTCTTGGTGCAGGCTACTTCTCTCTACGGGTGAGCGAAACGGTTGAGCAGTGGCTAAGGCTTTATCAAAATAGGCTAACGCTTTTTGGTATTCTTTCCGAAGCCGATAGGTGATAGCCGTTTGTTTGTAGCTCTCAATCTGGACTAATTTCTCGTTGTGTTGCTCGCTGAGTAGTGTGGCTTGGTTAAAAAACACAAACGCCTGCTTAAAGTCTTTGCGAACCACATAGTTTTTACCAATACCAATCATAGACTGTGGCACAATTTGGTAGTTATCAGGGGCTTGCAAGCCCACATCAAGACCCTGTTGAAAATAGGCGAGGGATTTGTCGTAATCTTTTTCTTTAAAGTAAATGCGCCCCAGCATCTCATAGTTGACCGCTTGTCCTCTTTTTTGTCCTTCAATTTGGTTGAAAACTAAGGCTTTGAATGTATAGTCTAAGGCTTTGTCTGACTGGTTGAGGTGATAATAATTTTCAGCGATGTTGTTGAGGCAAATGGCTTTACCTCGCTTCCATTTGGCTTCTTCGGCAAGTTGAAGAGCTACTAAATAGTGTTCTTGACTTTTGGCGTAGTTGCCGTCGTTGGCTTCGTTGATGCCATAATTGATAAAACTCTGGCAAAGGCTAACTTTATTATTGATTTTTTTGGCCAAGGCTTGGGCTTCGTTGGCGTATTTCCATGCGGCAGTGAGGTCAATTTCGGAAAGGCGATACGACAAACGATGTAGGTTTAGTACCCGCAAACTGTCTTGCTTGGGGTGCTCTATCAGCCAGTTTTTGAGGCTGTCCACCATGCGGTTTTGAGCAAAAAGGGGTGTTGCAAACCATGCAAACAAGATGCTTGCTCTTAAAATCTGTCCTTTTGTTCGCAAAAACCAACGCATAGCTTTGGGGTTATCCGTTATTGGTTATCCGTTGCAAAAGCCTTTGGCTTTCGCAATACAGACTTATAACTTCTTGACTACTCGACTTTACGACTTCTTGACTTATAACACATTCGCTGTTTGCTCTTTTATTTTCTCCAATTCATCTTTCATTTCTACCACAAAACGCTGAATCACAGCATCGTTTGCTTTTGAGCCAATGGTGTTGATTTCTCGCCCGATTTCTTGGGCAATAAAGTTCATTTTTTTGCCATTTCCTTCTTTATCAAGCACTTCCACAAAATAGTTGAGGTGGGTAGCAAGTCGTACTTTTTCTTCAGAAATGTCAAATTTCTCAATGTAATAGATTAGCTCTTGTTCAAAGCGATTTTTGTCGAAACTCTCGTCTTGAAGCAAGTCGGTTACAGACTTACGGAGGCGTTCTCGCACATTAGGAATCCGCAATAAATCTTGCTCTCTAATGGTTTCGAGGCGTTCGGCTATGTTTTTAATACAAGTTCTAAAAATCTGCTTTACAATTTCTCCCTCCCTAATTCTGAACTCATTACAGGCTTTTACTGCTTGTTCAACAGCTGAAAAAATTTGTTTCCACTCGGCCTCGGCTTCTTCGTCAGACTGTGTGGCGTTGGTATTGAGCACATCGGGGAGGTCGAGGGCCATTTTGATTAAATCTCCACCGTTTACGCTCGAAAGATTATTTGCCTCTACGCAGTCTTGGAGTTCGGTGATATAGCTACTGAGCAGGCTGCGGTTAATAACTGCTGACGAAGCCGCACTGGTGCGTTGGAGCGAAAGATTGAGTTCTATTTTGCCACGTTCGAGGTTCTGTGTCAAGAAGTTACGTACTTCAATCTCTCGCCGAGAGAGCGTGCGAGGCAAACGACAAAAGATGTCAGTAAACTTTGAGTTTAAGGTTTTTACTTCGGCAGTTACGATGAGACTACTGGTCTCTACCGTTGCTTTACCGAAACCTGTCATGGATTTTAGCATATTGAAAGTAAAGTAATGAGTTTGGAGGAGTGAGGAGTGAATAGGAGTTTTTTTTATCTTTTCTCATTAAGAGTAATTACATAAGCATTTAAAATCCTGGCTACTTCCTCTAAATTTTCTTGTAATAATTGTGTTTTAGCGTATTCTAAGTCTTCGGTCAGAATTAAGTAGTAATGTGTTTCGTCTAATGAACCTTGGGCAATGTTCATAAATTTAGCTTTATCAGGAATGGTTCTTTTTCGATAACCTTCTGCAATGTTGGTAGCTACTGAAATAGCACTTCGGCGAATTTGTTGCGTGAGACAATATCGTTCTTCTTGTGGAAACAGACGAGTAAGTTTGTAAATATCAAGGACTAATTGATGTGCCTTTTGCCAAACTATCAAATCTCGAAAACCCTTTGACTTTTGCATAACAACTTGATTTTGAATGTAAAAAACTCACTCCTCAAAACTCACTCCTATTCTTCACCACATCTATCGCCGTAAAAATGGCGTGGAGTATGGAAGTTTCGCTGGCTTTGTTTTTGCCCGCAATGTCGTAAGCTGTGCCGTGGTCGGGGCTGGTGCGAACTACCGAAAGCCCTGCGGTGAAGTTTACGCCGTTTTCAAAAGCCAATAGTTTAAAAGGCATGAGTCCTTGGTCGTGATACATGGCCAAGATGCCGTCGTACTTTTTGTATTGGAGGTTGCCAAAAAAGCCATCTGCCGGAAACGGCCCAAAAACCAAGTTGCCTTTTTTCTTAAACTCCTGAATAACAGGACTAATGACATCATTTTCTTCTGTTCCGAGCAAGCCTGCTTCACCAGCATGTGGGTTAAGTCCCAACACGGCGATGCGAGGTTTTTGGATGCCAAAATCTTTTTTGAGCGAATCAATCATCAATTGGAGTTTGGCTTTGACTTTGGCTGTTGTTACTTGCAAGGACACATCACCCAACGGAATATGACCAGTTACCACGCCGACCCGTAGTTCGTCGCTCACCAAAAACATGAGGCTGTCTTTGGCCTCAAAGGTTTCGGTGAAGTATTCGGTATGCCCAGCAAACTTAAATTCTTCTGACTGTATGTTGTGTTTGTTGATAGGGGCCGTTACAATGGCCTGTATTTTACCCGCTTTAAGGTCTTCAGTAGCTTTTTTGAGACTGGCAAAGGCTGCTTTACCCGCCCCTTCGGTTATTTTTCCTGGCTCTATTTCGGTGGTGTGGTCGTTCCAGCAAGTAATTACATTGGTTATCTTATTATTCAGATTATCAATGCTTTGCGTTCCAAACAACTGCCAATCCTTCATATCTAACAGGTGTTTGTAACGATTGAGTACACGTAGCGAGCCATAAACTACGGGGGTGCAGATTTTGCTCAGGTGGTTGCCATGGAGAGCTTTCAAGATTACTTCTGGGCCAACGCCGTTGTAGTCGCCAAGGGTAATGCCAATAATGGGTTTAGATTCCATAATTTACTGTTGGTATTCGTGATTTCTGCTGCAAGTTACGCAAAACTCCTCAACCCAATGGGTATGATAAACTTAAATAGCCAACCCGATTTACAAACAGGCACGATTTGTTGAAAATTTACACTTAATTTGGGTTAAAAAATCACTTGTGTCGTTGTCATTCAATTTTATCAATTTGTTCATCTTGTTTGGGGCTTTTCAGGGGCTACTGATTGGTTTGTTCTTGTTTTTTTCGAAGAAACACACTCAACCCAATCAATATTTCTTAGGAGCTTTTATGCTTATTTTGGCTTACAATGGCTTGGAAACATTCAATTGGAGTGCCAAATGGAATCATCCATTTTTTTATAACTTTTCGTATATATTGATTTTTGGCTTGGCTCCCAGCTTGTATTTTTACATTAAATCTTTCGGTGAAACCGTCAGTTTTAGCCATTCTTATAAACATTATCTTCCTGTTTTGCTCCAATTTCTGATTCGTTTGGGTTTGGCAATAGGTCTCCTGTATTATCCTCATAATGACCCATCTTATCGTGTGTTTTTTCAACTACAACTTTGGCATGAAGACCTCTCTGAGCCACTAAGCATTTTGCTGGCCTTATATTACTTTTGGATGTCTTGGAAAGCGTATAGAAATATGTCACAAATACCAGAAAATGAAGCAATTATTCTTGCAGAAACAAAACCTTGGTTGAAAACTTTTATGATTACAATGTTGTTTTTTGGGGCAATGTGGGTGCTTTCATACATTGGTAATTTTTTTATTCGTGTTAGCAATTTCTCTTTATACTACCCCACCGAAGTATTGTTAGTGATTTTGATGTACTGGATTGGCTTCACGGGTTATCACCGTACCAAAATCATTACTCAGTCACCCGAAAAACAGCCTTTGGCTTTAAACGACTTTTCGATAACCGAAATTGAACACTATGCCCAACTACTGTCAGAAACGATGAAGACAGAAAAGTTATACCTCAACCCTGAACTTACGGTTGGGCAAGTAGCAAATCACCTTGGTTTGAATCAGAAATTGGTTTCTGCGGTGCTAAACCAACATCTCAAAAAGGGCTTCAATGAATTTGTAAACGAATACCGAGTAGAAGAGGTAAAAAAACGCTTGGCGTTGCCTCAATATCAACATCTTACCATTGCAGGAATTGCCTTGGAGTCGGGATTCAATTCACAGGCTACTTTTCAGCGTACATTCAAAAAAATAGCGCAGCTTTCACCAACAGAATACATGGCTGCTACGTATCAAAATAGCCTAAAGTAACGCTCAAATCTGGTTTTGAGATGATACAAACACTTTTTGCCTGCTCTTTTGTATTAAAAACAATCGCTCATGAAAAAGTATTTGTTGCTATCGTTTCTGTTGTTTTCTTCTGGCCTGATTGCCCAATCAATTGATTCGCTGCAAGCCAAAATGATGACCCCTGCCGAAATGCAGGCAGATTTCAGGTATCTCCGCCGCTTGTTGGAAGAAACCCACCCCGGCCTGTATCGCTACACGCCTAAAGCCACCATGCAAACCAAAATGGACAGCATTGCAGGCTTACTGAATCAACCAATGCCGTTTTATGGCTTTTACAAAACAATTGCCGCCCTCATAGCTGATGTTCGGTGCGCTCATACAAATGCCTTGCCTACAAAACACTGGGAAGGCAAATTTGGCAAAACATGGAAAACCTTGCCGTTTTTTCTGTTCCCAACCCAACACAACTTCTACGTGTTGTTCAACGGTACCAGCGACCAACGCATCAAGCCGGGCTTTGAACTATTGAGCATCAACGGACAAAGTACGGAACAAATCAGGCAAATTTTGTTTCGGTATCTTTGGGCAGATGGTTATATCCAAAGTTCCAAAGAAGCCGCTTTGCAAGGGCAGTTTTTTTTGATTTTTTATTACCTGTTCATTGGCCAACCTGATGCTTTTAGCCTGACATTTAGAGACTTAGATGGTAACACGCTGGATTGTGAAGTAACAGCACAACCTTTTGTGACCCACTTAAAGCAATACAAAAAGAATCCAGTGAACAAGCAAATGATAGCGTGGTATAATGTGCGTCACAAAAAACCATGGCGACTGAGTTTTTTGAAAGATGTAGAAGCAACTGCCTACCTTCGGTTTGATGGATTTAGTGGAGAAGGTGCAAAAGACGCAAAAGAAGCAGGGGCAAAATTCAGAGCATTTATGGACGAATCATTAACCAAAATGGAGAATAATAAGACCCAAAATCTCATTGTTGACGTACGAAGCAATGGCGGTGGTTGGGACACGCAAGGGGTTGAGTTGTTTACTTACTTGATGAAATCTGATTCGGCGGTTCGGTATTACAGACGCTTGCATAGTATAACTGATAGTTCTGACTTTTTAAAATTTTCAGACCTCTCCTCAGAAGACTTGAAGAATCTTAAAACTGAATTGCAGCCTGAAAAAGATGGCACTTTTACGCTAAAAGAAGAAGAAAATCCTGATCTAAAACTTCAATATCCCAAACCCAATCGGTTTAGAGGAAAGGTATATATTCTCATGAACGGCAGAAGTGCCTCAACTACTGCTGAGTTTACTGCCGTAGCGCATAGCAACAATGTCGGTGTTTTTGTAGGCGAAGAATCAGGCGGAGCTTACGACGGTGGCAACGGAGCAAGTTTTATCCATTTAGAATTGCCTCATTCTAAAATCTATGTAGGAACGCCCTTAGTTTACTACCAAAACAATGTAATGCCTCCTACACAAAAAGGGCGTGGCACGCTACCCAACTACGAAGTGCCTATTACGCTTGAAAACCTGCTGAAACACACCGACACTCAGTTGGAGTTTGTGAAAAGCCTAATTTTGAAAAAGTAGAATCAAACTCGTACTTTTTCGATAACTGATTTCTGATAGTGCAGGAATTTTTCATAAGCGGCTCATTATACAAGCCGCTTATGAAGGATCTTGGTGAAAATTCTGCTAAATTTCCTATTTTGTGAGCCATTCCGATTACTCCCTTCAACTTTTAGGCAAATACAGAAATAATATTACTCACACAACTATCTCAAAAACAACACTTTATGCAACTAATCATTGACAATCTATCCAAAACCTATTCCAACGGCGTGCAAGCACTCAAAGGTGTATCGCTGACCATCAATCAAGGTATGTTTGGGCTACTTGGCCCCAACGGAGCTGGCAAATCGTCGCTCATGCGTACCATTGCCACGCTTCAAGAAGCCGATAGCGGTAGTGTACTGCTTGGCGATTTGGACGTGCTTCGGCAAAAAGAAGATGTTCGCAAATTGTTGGGTTATTTGCCCCAAGAGTTTGGCGTGTATCCACGAGTAACTGCCGAAACCATGCTCGACCACATTGCGAGCTTGAAGGGTCTTCAAAATGCCAAACAACGCAAAGAAATTGTGGATGGCTTGTTACAAAAAGTAAACCTTTATCAAGTTCGTAAGAAAAACTTAGGTACGTTTTCGGGTGGGATGAAACAGCGATTCGGCATCGCCCAAGCCTTGTTGGGCAATCCAAAACTCATTATTGTGGACGAACCCACTGCTGGTCTTGACCCTGCCGAGCGAAATCGTTTTCATAATCTCCTTTCTGAAATCGGTGAAAATACGATTGTGATTCTCTCGACTCATATTGTGGAAGATGTGACCAATCTTTGTTCCGACATGGCCATCATTTGCCTTGGTGAAGTAGTAGCGCAAGGCAATCCCAACGATTTGGTAAAGGCAATCAACGGCAAAGTTTGGAAGAAGATGATTGAAAAATCAGAGTTGGAACATTATCAAGCTGATTATGAGGTAATTTCTACGTCGTTGAAGATGGGTAAAACTCAAATACGGGTTGTTTCAGATGAACCACTCAGTAGTTTTGAACAAGCCACTGCCGACTTGGAAGACGTGTATTTCTCTGAAATAACCAAACGAGTAGGACTGGCAGTGTAGTTTTTGTTAGGCATTTTTCTTATCTGCTGCTTAACAACAACATAAACTATTCAACCACTCTAACTACTAAAACCATGTTCAAAGAAATATTCCTTTTCGAACTGAAATACCGCTTTAAGCGGCCTGCGACGTACCTGTACTTCGCCCTGCTGTTTTTGTTCATGTTCCTGAACATCATCTATGGCAGCGGCCCCGCTTCCGAAAAAGCCAACCTCAATTCGCCCTACGGCATCTCGCAGATGCTCATCATCATTTCCATTTTTGCCAGCTTGATAAGCTCAGCCATCATGGGCGTACCCGTCTATCGTGATGTAGAATTTGGCACCAAAGACTACTTTTTCAGCTTCCCCGTTACCGAAAAAGGCTATTTGCTGGGCAGATTCATGGGGTCGTTTGTTACGCTTCTGTTTGTGTGCTTTGGTATGGTGCTGGGAATCTTGGTTGGGGGCATGTTGGGGCCACTTCTGGGGCTTGCCGAAAACGCCAGCCGCTTTGCACCCGTTAATTTATGGCACCACATTCAGCCCTATTTGGTGTTTGTTGTCCCCAATATGTTGTTTACGGGTTGTTTGTTTTTTAGCTTGGTTGCGCTCACCCGTAAGGTGTTCATCATCTATTCAGGAGGCATTTTGTTGTTGATTGCCTACTTGCTTTCTACGGTATTGACCCGTGATTTGGAGAACAAAAATCTCGTGGATTTGATTGACCCTTTCGGACTAACAACCTTCAACAACGCCACCAAATACTGGACACCTTACGAACAAAACACCCTCACCGCCCCACTTGTGGGCAATCTACTTTACAACCGCCTAATATGGATGGGCTTGGGGCTATTGGTGTTTTTTGGAGTGCTGTATCGGTTTAGTTTTCAGTCGTTTTTGTCTGTGAAACTGGGCAAAAAGCAGAAAGAAGAAGAACGTCCAAAAACTCGCTTGTCGTTGGCGGATTTGCCTGTGGCCGACAAAATTTATTCCAGTAGTATCTTCATCCGTCAAATGTTCAGCCAAGCGTGGTTAGAGTTTGGGCAGATTATCCGTGACCCTTACTTCATTGCCATTATGGTAGGGGCATTGTTCTTTTTGTTCACCGACGGCTGGTTTGGTTCGCCCACATTCGGCACGCCTTCGCTGCCGCTTACCTATTATATGATTGAGGTCAAAGACTTCAATTACAGCCTGTTTGCATACATCATCCTGATTTTTTACACGGGCGAAGTAGTGCATCGAGACAAATCGGTCAAGTACAACCTCATTTCTGACTCGCTGCCCGTACCCAACTGGACAGTGTATGGTTCTAAATTCTTGGCGATTGTGCTGGTAGGCTTTGTCTTGGCCAACTTGGTGATTCTGAGCGGTGTCATCAACCAAATCATCAAAGGCTATTTCAATTTTGAGTTTGATAAATATTTCACCGACCTCTATTTCATTGAGTTCCCCGAATACATTGAGTTGGCAATGTTGGCATTTTTTATGCACATTTTGGTCAACCAAAAATTCCTCGGACACATCCTCACCATCGGGCTTTGGTTTTTGTTGGGTAGCATCCAAAGTTTCGCCGAAATCACTTATAACCTCTTCTTTTTCAGTTATTTCCCCAACTACCGTATCTCGGACATGAACGGTTTTGGGCATTTTGGTAAGCCACTTTTCTGGTTCCATCTCAACTGGTTAGCATTGGGGGCCTTGCTATTGGTGTTGGGAAATCTGTTCTGGAATCGAGGTTCAGAAGATGCCTTCAAAGCCCGTTGGCAGTTGATGAAGCAGCGTTTCAATGGCAAATCAGCTACGTGGCTAACGCTTTTTACCGCACTTTGGCTGGGGATTAGTGCGTTTATTTATTACAACGTGAGTGTATTGAATACCTATGTGAGTACCGACGAAAGCCGAGAACAAGGGGCGAATTATGAGAAGAAATACAAGAAATACGAACGCATGCCTCAGCCCAAAGTGGTGGATGTGAAGGTGAACATTGACCTCTTCCCAAGCGAGCGTGCTTGCGATGCCACAGGTGTATTTACGCTGGTGAATAAAAGCCAAAAACCAATTGATTCGCTGCATCTCAACATGGGTAGCCCCATTGCTCATACTGAGATTAAAAAACTGACAATCAGTGGCATTGCTCCAAAAATCATCTTGGACGATAAGGATTTGAAATACCAGATCTATCGCTTGCCCAAGACCATCCAACCTGGCGACACCGTGAAGATGGAAATAACCATAAGGGCAGAAAATAGAGGATTCGAGAACAGTGGTTTAAGTCGTCAATTGGTTTATAACGGAACGTTTTTTGACCTCAACATCTTCCCTTCAATGGGCTACGGTGGAGATAAAATTGACTCTGATAAGTACCGCAAAAAATACGGTTTGCCCGAAAAGAAATATTCAGCCCCACCTCAAACAGATGCCTTTGGGTTGAGTACGCTTCTTTTCAACGACGATGCTGATTTGGTAACTTTTGAAGGCACAGTTAGTACCGAACCCGACCAGATTGCCATCATGCCCGGCTATTTGCAAAAGGAATGGACAGATAAAGGGCGGCGGTATTTTCATTACAAACAAGAAGGGCTAATGGACTTGTTCTTCAACGTTTGTTCGGCTCGTTATGTCGTCAAAAAAGATGCTTGGAAAGCACCAGATGGTAAGGAAATCAAAATTGCGATTTATCACCACCCTGGGCACGAGAAAAATCTTGGTCATTTCATCAAAGGCGTAAAAGATGCGCTGGCCTACAACCACGTCAATTATCGCCCCTATCAGTACTCCGAAATGCGGATTATTGAATTTCCACGCTATGCGGGTTTTGCCCAATCGTTCCCCAATACTGTGCCTTATACTGAGAGTTTTGGTTGGGTGGCCGACTTCTCTGACCCCAACGACACTGACTATGCCTATTACGTAACCGCCCACGAGGTAGCACACCAGTGGTGGGGGCATCAGGTGTGTCCGAGTTTCACACGGGGGGCTAATCAGATTTCAGAATCTATGGCCGAATACTCCTCGCTGATGGTATTGAAGAAAGAGTATGGCGAAGATGCCATGCAAAACCGCCTCAAATATTGCTTAGATGCGTATTTGCGAGGGCGTTCAAACGAGAGTAAGTTTGAAGAAACCCTGCTCGAAAACGACAGTCGTGCCTACGTGTGGTACGACAAAGGTTCGTTGGTGCTTTATGCCTTGCAAGACCTCATTGGCGAAAAAAACATGAACAAAGCCCTCAGTGATTTTGCTAACGAGAACGCTTTCTTGCAAAAACCTCCGTATCCCACTTCGGGCAAGTGGTTTGCTGCTTTACGGAAAGTGGTGCCTGATTCGTTGCAGTATTTTGTCGAAGATAGTTTTGAGAAAATAGCCCTCTACGAAAACCGCATCACCAAAGCTGAGGCCACCAAAGGCAAAGGCGGCGAGTACAAAGTGAAGCTGACTGTACAAGCCAAAAAGCTTTACTACGACAAACAAGGCAAGGAAATTAGTGCCAGCAAAGGCCGAGATTACATAGACATCGGCATTTTTGCCGAAGAAGGTAAAAACGCCAAAGGCATGAAGAAAAAAGTGCCTTTGTACCTCAAAAAGCACTGGCTCACGTCCGGCGAACACACGCTCGAATTTACTGTAAAAGGTGAACCCAAAAAAGCTGGCATTGACCCCTACAACAAACTCATTGACCGCATTTCGGATGATAATGTGATGGCGGTGGAGTTGTAAGGATTGAAAGGACGGCGAGGCTCAGAGCCTCGCCGTCACTTTTTCTATTCACTAGTGCAAGTGTTAAGCGAAGCGTCACTTGTACTAAATATGAGTTCAGTTTGCAACTGAACTCATACAAAACCAGATTAATAACTTAGTTATGAGCCGCAAATACAAATTCCATGACCAAAGCAAATTGTATTTTGTAAGCTTTGCAACGGTTTATTGGATTGATGCACTAACTCGGAATGAGTATAAAGACATCATTGTTGATAGTCTGAAATATTGCATGAAAGAGAAAGATTTGGAATTGTATGCTTGGGTAATTATGACCAATCACGTCCATTTAATCGTTGGAACAAGAGGTGAATTTTTACAAAACATCATGCGAGATTTAAAAAAGTTTACTTCAAAAAAGATTGTGGAATCCATTAGAAATAACCCGCAAGAAAGCCGTAAAGAATGGATGATTTGGATGTTTGAACGAGCTGGGAGAAAGAATCCAAATAATGAAATAATACAGTTCTGGCAGCAACACAATCAGCCAATAGAGCTAACTACCGCTTTGATAATGAGGCAAAAATTAGAATATCTACATGAGAATCCAGTCAAGGCAGGCTTTGTCCGCAATCCTGAAGATTGGCTTTATAGTAGTGCTATTGATTATTACACAAACAATCAAAAAGGCTTGATAGCCATTGATTTAATAGAATAAGGTGTGTCTTTTTCAGTTACAAACTGATATGAAATCAGGTACAAGTGACGCTTCGCTTAACACTTGCACCAGTGGGGGTTCAGCAATTGAATCAGAGTACTATTTCTTTTGCGTAAGTCCTACTAAAAATTAGCAAAAAGAACATTAGACAGCAATTGATGTTCTCAAAACTTTTGCCCAATCATACTCTCAGCCACAAAAATCACCCCTTCCTCCCCAACCAATAGCATAGAAATACTATCTTCGCTGGTCTGAACACTATACCGCTTCATTCGCATGAAAAAAGTCATTTTGTTGCTCTTGCTTTCATATTCGGCGTTTGCCCAATCAAAACCCGATTCGGCTAAGTTGGCGTGGTTCAACGATGCAAAATTGGGCATTTTTATCCACTGGGGTATATACAGTGTGCTGGGCATTGACGAGTCATGGTCGTTTTACAATGGCTACATCGGCTATAACGATTACATGAAACAACTCAATGGCTTCACGGCAAAAAACTATCGCCCCGACGAATGGACTAAACTCATCAAAGAAAGCGGTGCTCGCTATGCCGTGCTAACCACCAAGCATCACGATGGCGTGGCTTTGTGGGATACCAAATGGAGCGATTTGAGCGTCGTTAAAAAAACACCTGCTCAACGTGATTTAGTCTTGCCGTTTGTAGAGAATCTCCGCAAATACAAACTCAAAGTAGGGCTTTACTTTTCGGTGTTGGATTGGTCGAACGAAAATTACGACCAGTTTACGAAGGTTCAGAAACGTTATGAAAAAGACAGCCTTCGTTTCAATAAATTTGTCAACTTTTATCAAGGGCAGCTTCAAGAGTTACAATCTAACTACAAACCAGACCTCTGGTGGTTCGATGGCGACTGGGAACACAGTGCGCAGGAGTTGCGAGCCGAGGCTACTCGCAAAATGCTACTTGCCGCTAACCCCAAGGCAATTTTGAACTCTCGATTAGCAGGCTATGGCGACTACGGAACTCCTGAACAAAGTTTGCCCCTAAACCGCCCAGCTGACAAAACTTGGGAACTTTGCATGACCATGAATGATAGTTGGGGGTATCAGGGCAACGACAAAAACTACAAAACCTCTGACCAAATCATCCAGATTTTTGCTGAGTGTATCAGCAAAGGCGGTAACTTATTGCTTGATATTGGCCCAAAAGAAGACGGCACTATCCCAGACGAGCAAGTGAAAATATTGAAGGACTTGGGCCGTTGGACTAAGAAGCATGAAGACGCTATTTTTGGCACTACCGAAGGGCTGCCTAACGGGTACTTCCACGGCTCTTCTACCCTTTCAAAAGACAAAACAATACTCTATTTGTTTTTACCAAATAAGCAAAGCGGACAGGTGATGCTAAAAGGCATCAAGAACAAAATTAATCGGATTTGGGTAGTTGGTAATGGCACCAAACTCAGCCATGTGGTACACTTAAAGCCCTATTGGAGCGAAAATGCAGGCTTGGTATTTATTGACGTACCTCCACAGGTCGTGGACGAAAACATTACTGTTTTGGCTGTATTATTAGACAAGCCTTTGATGCTGAATTAACGCTCAATTTTCTTGATGATTGTTCTAATATTACAAAATTTAATATAGCTAAATTGTGGGTTTTATTAACTCGCTAAAAGCTTCAAAATAACCAGTAATTTATTATACGTTTGGCAAAAAATAGAATTTTGAAAGTACATTGAAAACCAGTAAATTTCGGCTGTTTTTCTAAAAATTTGCAAGATGAAAACAGGTTTTATACAATTTAGCATGGTAGCAGTGCTACTAATCAGTGTGCCAGCTATTGCTCAGTATGGCGGTTACGGTAGTGGATACGGTGGTGGTTATGGTCGTGGCGGCCTTGGTGGTTTCAGCCAAACACCTCAAACACCCCGAAAGCCACCTACCGTTGACCAGATTGCGGATGATCAAACTAAGTGGATGATTAAAAAGCTAAAACTCAATGAAGAGCAGTCGTTGTCGGTTGAGATACTTAATATAGACCATGCCTTTAAGCTCAATGATTACCAAGAGGCTTATATGAAGACTTATGCTACAACTAGACCTACACCACAAGAAATTGAGACGATTAGAACAACTGCGGCCAAATGGAATACTGAAAAAGAGGCTAAATTGCAAACCATTTTAACCCCTGAACAGTGGGATATTTATCAAAAGAAAAAGAAAAGTATGCCTTATGCACCTCAATAAACGCAATATAAAAATCAGGATTTGTGAAACTACTTTAATTGCTTTTTTGACCTTGAAAAGGACTTTTTGTTGACTAATATGCTGTTTATTAAGAGATTATTACTAGTTTAATTCCAATTGAGGGCAACTTTACTTACTAAAAATAGATAGCATACAAGTGAAATGTTTTCATAAATTAAAACTCATTTCACCTTTTTCTTTTTTTCCTCTGCTTTCTTTTCTACCACTGGCACTTTCATGGTGTCGGCAATGGCTAAGAGTTGTTTCTGGTACCCGCCTGTATCAATTTGGGCTTGCGGGAGGGCTTTTTGAAGTGCCATTACCCCTTGGGCTGTCACTTGGGTCTGGTAAACATACACCGTTTGTAGGTTTTTGAGGCCGGCTAAGGCTTGCATGCCATTGTCACTCACTTTGGTGTCGAACAGGTTGAGGTATTGCAGGTTCTTAAGTCCTTTTAGCTGTTCTAAACCTGCATCGCTTACAGCCGTATGCTCGAGGCTGAGGCGGGTGAGGTTTTGAAGTTTGCCAACTTCTTTTAGCCCAGCGTCGGTGAGTTGGGTGCTACCTAAGCGTAGCCAAACCAATTGTTTTGCCAAAGGTGCTAAGGCACTTACTTGTTGGTCGTTGAAGGCTGGTTGATTCACTAAATTGACCATGAGGTAATTACTGCCTGTTGAAACGGGCATCACCAGCACATTGAGTTTTCTGAGGGTTTCTATGGCTGCGGGGTCGGCAGCAGCTACTTTGTCGGCGGGTACATCAGGCATAGAAGGAACACTTGTTGTTTCACCTCCCGTTGATGATAATGATGCCAAAATTGGCTTGATTTTATCGGTTTTCTGTAAGGCGGCCACTTTTTTGTCAAACGATGCCCCTTGCTGTATCCACCACTCAATTAGGGCAATATCGTTTTCAGTTGGTTGTGGTTTACCTTTGGGTGGCATGTGGTTGTCGTCGCCTTCGGGTAGGGTTAGGTATTCATAAAGTTTACTTTTTTCAGCATTGCCCGCAGT
>JBGAVQ010000453.1:0-2219 GCA_044228045.1 Spirosomataceae bacterium | reverse complement strand
AAGCCATCAACAAACGCTTTGAAGCCCAAAAATTTGATGAAAAATTCAAACAATATGCTATTATTGAGCTCAATTTTGATAAACGTAACTTTGAGTTTGAAACGCCAGAACAAACGGTTGAGGGCGAAGTAATGAACATCAGTATTGAAATTACTCCTCTTGGAAAAAACGATACAGCTCCTATTGAAATCCCCCTTCAAGGAATCAAGATACAAAAAACGATTCCCGTAGTGGGCGGATGGCATTTTAGCTACAGTTCTGGGCTATTCTTGACTAATCTTACCAATCAGGCGTATGCGTATGTCCCAACCTTAAGGGGTGACACACTGCAATACTATACTATTCAGAGGGAGAAAAGGCAAAAGTCGGTTTTAGGTTTTAATGCTTTGGTGCATTATATGCAAAAAGTAAGTTCACAATTTGCTTGGGGAGTACATTTTGGAGTGGGCGTGCCTGTTAATACAAAAATAAGGCCTAATTTTCTTTTAGGAATCAGTGCTGGTTTTGGTTTGAAAAACCGACTTATCCTCAATGCTGGAGGCAATTTAGGCTTTGTGGATGCCCTTTCTATTGGAGTTGATGTGAAGCAAAAATTTCCCCATAGAGCAACGGGCAATCCTGCTATTCCGATGATATCACAATTAAAAGCAGGCTTACAGCTTTCACTCACCTACAATCTAAATTTGTAGGAGTGCCGTTTTTCTTCCCAAGCCATAATGTTCAGGCATGAGTGACCTGACTCTTTCTTGCCATGATAAGGAAGTCCTCCTTCCTCAAAAACTATCTCAAAACACTTGAATATACTGTCTGGACAGTAGCAAAATACTGTCCAGACAGTATTGATGCCACCCCGAACTTGTGCCAACTTTGACCCAACAAACAAGGGTACTATGGACATCTCATCGCAACTAATGCAGTCGCTATTGCTCGGTAGCTTGTTGGGCGTGTTAGGCCAGGGCATTCGGATACTGATGTGGCTCAGAAAAAGCCCCTTTTTCCCACTCAACGAGTTTAACATCTTGCGGTTGTTTGTGGGAGCATTGGCCAGTCTGTTGATTGGCGGGTTTTGCGCCCTTGCCTTTACCGACAACGCCTGGGCGTTTGTGTTATGCAAAGGCAACATCTTGGCCACCGTTTGCATCGGTTATGTAGGTGCCGACGTGCTGGATGTTTTCTTGGAGCCAAAGCGGTGAAATACGGGAAAATTACGATAACCAATACGGGGAATTTCCCGTACGTGGATTGATAAAAGAGTAGGAGATTTGTGTCAAGTTTTACCCCGATACAGTAGCTGAGGAAAAATCAATAATTAACGAGGTGGGAGCTGGATATTTTTTAGTGTTTCCTTGGCAAGCGCATTTTTTTCAGCAAAAAGCTCTTTGTCTTTAAAACGTATCAATGTTTCATCTTTAATAAAGATGGTTTCTGGATGCTTATGGATGGTGTTATTTTTAAGCGTCTTCATGATTGAAAGGTTTTTTCAAATTTATAACAATTTTCTAACTAAAAAGGATTCATAGTATTTGTTTTTTTGAAATGGTTCGGGCGTGTCATGGATTATACCAAATAGTTCAAAAGTAGGGGTAAATTCATCAAAATAAAGGTTAATGGCAATTTGATATAAGCGAGTTCGACTTTTTGAGCTTCCTTGAAAATAGATATATGCCGTTGGATTTTTGTTTAAAAATAGCTTTACAATAGAAACGATAGTAGCTAACACCATTCTCATATCACCATTATCGGAGACAATTTTATCATCAATCTCCTCACTAATCGGGTCTAAATCACCAAAACCTAAATTGAAAATATTTTCTTGAAATTCTGTAAAACGAACAATCTTTTGAATAGACCCTTGTTTGCCCACACTCGTAAAAGTGTAGGTTTCATCAAAAGGTGAATATCATACATGATAGGTTAGTTCGGTCATATTTTACAGCATTTTTTGCAAATCTAAATAGAATTGCCGTGCAGAAAAATATTATAGCCCACCATGGCTGGGCGTTTGTGTGATGCAAAGGCAACATCTTGTCCGCCATCTGCATTGGCTACGTAGGTGCCGACGTGCTGGATGTTTTCTTGGAGCCAAAGCGGTGACAAATTGCTTGAAAAATGCTCAAAAATACTGTCTAAACAGTATTGAGTATAGTAATAATTGTACGGAATTTTGTATAATCAATGTAGAGTGCCAAACACACCGATAAGATTGTATATATGTTAAT
>JBGAVQ010000452.1:0-2233 GCA_044228045.1 Spirosomataceae bacterium | reverse complement strand
GACCCAGCCAATTTCTGGGAAAAAGGCGATTATCTTATGCTCCGAGAAATCACATTGAGCTACGATGTGCCAGGCAAAATACTCTCGTCTCATCTGAAAGACCGCATCAGGGGCATTAAAGTATATGTGGCTGGCTCAAACCTATTGTACGTGACCAAATATACAGGTACTTTCCCCGAAGTAGGCGGACTCGACAACGGCAAGTATCCATTGCCCCGCACCATCACTTTTGGTTTAAATGTTACATTGTAATTAACATCAAAAAAGACTAATCATGAAACCAAGAAAATATATCATCGCTCTGGTGGCCTCCTTCTTGCTGCTGGGAATGGCAGGTTGCAAAGAACAATTAGAAGAAGTACGCCCCGAAACCACATTAGACCCCAGTGTAATTTTAGCAGATGCTTCTTCGGCCTATGCCCTTTACAATGGCGTTTATAATACATTCAGAGGCTATCAAGGAACATTATTCGCATTAGGAGAAATGCGTTCAGAAATTTGGGCGAATGGCTTGTTTACCGAAACAGAAGAGCCAAGTTTTCGGCAATACTGGGCGCAAGATTTTAGTCAAGCCAATGCTCCTGTAAGCAACTGGGCAAACTTTTACAGCTTACTCAACCGAGTGAATACGGTTATCAAACTGTTTCCGAAGGCTCCGTTGGATGTAGCCAGCAAAAAAAGATACCGTGCCGAGATGTTTGGCATGAGGGCTTACATTTATTATACTATGCTCAGAACTTGGGGAAAAGTACCCATCACCACTGAACCCCTTGAAGAAATTGGTGACTTGACGGCTCTTTACAAAGAACGAGCTGGTACTGACTTGGTAATGAAGCAAATCAAAGCAGACATTGATTCGTCAATGGCACTCATTGGCTCTACCGTTACGTATGCTACGCCAGCTAATCCGAGCAATAACAAACGAGTGTATTGGAACAGAGCCGCAACCCTTACGCTGAAAGGTGACGTGTATATCTGGTCGGCCACGCACATGGGAGGCGGCAGTACAGACCTAACTACGGCAAAAACGGCATTGGAAGAGGTAAAAAACAATACTGCTTTGTTTGGTTTGCAGGCCAACTACGCCGATGTGTTTGATCCACTCAAAAAGAACGGTAACAAAGAAATTATTTTTTCGGTGAGTTTTGAGAAAGACCAAGCAGGTTTGGGAAGCTATGGTAACTTCTTGGTGAACACTACGCAGCGAGCTACTTTGATTTTTGACCCAAGTGCACCTGTTACCATTGTGTCTGCGTATCCGTATGTAGGTGGGGCCAATCGAGTGGGGCTGTCGGCAGCCATGATTACCAAACTCACCACAGGCACACCCGTGGACACACGAGCAAAAGCTACTTTCAGAACCATGCACAACAACAGCGCACCATTTGCTTTGCGAGGCATCATGCTCACCAAATTCATTGGCCGTGCCGACCCAATTAGTTCGTCTCAAATTTTTGATAACGATTTCCCCATTTACCGTTATGCCGATGTGTTGTTACTGTTGGCAGAGGCAAGAACCAAGCTCAACGAAAGTCCAAAAGCCGAAATAGATGCCATTCGTCAGCGGGCTTATGGTGCAGGATTTGTACCATTTGTGAGCGGCACACAAACCGAAAACATGAATGCTATCATTGAAGAAGACCTCCGAGAGTTCATTGGCGAAGGAAGACATTGGTGGACATTGCGGAGGGCAGGTGATTCATTTGTGTATAGCAACATTAGCCCAACGTTTATTTCACCAGCGCAGTCATACAAGTTGTTGTTGCCCATCACGGTAAGTATGCTCAATGGCGACCCCAAACTTACACAAACCACAGGCTATTAATTTCACTTCATCATAGGTTAAAAATAGGTTAATTTTGAGAAGGGAATGCCACTGCATATCCCTTCTTTTGTAAAAAACAAACTATGCTAACGAAAGCACTTCTTTTCTTATCCATAGCCATGATGATGGGTTTGGTAGCACAAGCACAGCAAGCCGACGAACAAATCGTATGGAGCAAAGCGGGTCAATTGCCGCAAAAGAGTGAACAAAAGCCCCATGCAGGGCTGGCAGGAGCTTTTGTGGGCGTTCACAACGACGTTTTGCTGATGGCAGGAGGAGCCAATTTTCCTCAAAAAATGCCTTGGGAAGGTGGCCAAAAGGTTTTTTATAGCGAAGTGCTGGCTTTTAAACAAAACAAGAATGGCTTAGAAAATCTATCCAATTCGGTGCAACTGCCCCAGCCAATTG